>JAHEZC010000043.1 GCA_023251275.1 Parafilimonas sp.
TTCATCAGGTTTGCATTGCCCAGCAATTCATAATACGCAAGACTCCCGGCGCGGCTCATTACACTCATATCTTCAAATGCGATAATGCTTTCGGTCTTATTTTTAACTTTCTGCAATTCTGTTTCGCTTACCCTTTCTATTTGCATTTTCTGCACTTCTTCATCCACCGCAGTTTCTGCATCCTGCATTTTTATGCCTTTCACTAATTTCCCTTCAATGGTTAACAGCCCCTGATCGGTGCTGCCGAAATGATAACAATCAATGTTGCTGAATAATTTTTTTTCTTTCACCAACGCTTGATAAAGTCTTGAAGAACCGCCGCCTCCAAGAATTTCGCTTACCAGGTCTGCCATATAATAACCGCTCTCAAGCCTTGAAGCAATATGCCAGCTTTTGTAAAATGCATCAAAGGGAACATTTGCTTCCGCATCAAGTACATGTGGTTTACCCTGCACCGGCTCAGCCGGTAAATTGCGGTTATATTTTTCACCCATGTCAATACCGCCAAACCATTTTTCCGTCAGGCGTTTTACATCTTCTGTTTTTAAATTGCCTGCGACAACAAGCACTGCATTGACAGGGCAATAATGCCGGCAGAAAAAATTTTTCACATCGTCCAGTTTTGCATTTTCCACGTGGCTTAATTCTTTCCCGATGGTCATCCAGCGATAGGGATGCGTGGTATAAGCGAGCGCTCTCATCTTATGCCAAACATCTCCGTAAGGTTTGTTGATATAGTGCTCTTTGAATTCTTCACATACAACCTTGCGCTGCACGTCAAGGCTTTTTTTACTGAAAGCAAGACCGAGCATCCGGTCGCTTTCCAGCCAGAAAGCGGTTTCAATATTTTGCGCCGGAAGCTGGCAGAAATAATTGGTAAGGTCATTGGTTGTATAGGCATTATTCTCACCACCGGCTTTCTGCAATGGCGCATCATAATCAGGAATATGAATGCTGCCGCCAAACATCAGGTGTTCAAACAAATGGGCAAACCCGGTTTTTTCAGGATTTTCATCTCTTGATCCCACATCATACATTACATTTACCACAGCCAAAGGAGTGGACTGATCTTCATGAACCAAAACGCGCAATCCATTGTCAAGAATAAACCTGTTAAATTCTATCATACAAAATTGTCTTTGCAGGACGCAAAATAGAAAAGAATTGGTTAATATGGATGTAAATGATTATGCGGCACGATGCCGCTTCTTCAGAGAACGCTTTTTACTTTTATACTAAGCTGTAAAGGTCTTTCATTGCGGAAAATCAAAACCTTGACCCGGGACTTGGCATTTTGCAGCAGCACTTTATAGGTTTGAATATTGCCGGAAAGATTATTTTCTACTCCGACAATAATATCGCCTTCTTTAAATCCTGCCTCCTGGGCTGGAGAATCTTTCATCACACTGGTCACTGTGATCCTGCCTTCGACCAGGTAAAAGCTGAGGCCGGTATAAGAATAATCAAAAGAGTCCTGGTAATGTTTATTTGGCTTTATATATATCTGCTGCTCGGGATAATTTAAAATAACATTGAACCTTCTTAATATATCGTTACCGATCAGTCCTCCGAGAACAGGGTAAGAAGTAACATTGAATTCATCATCGAATATATAAACCGGCACATTCCTGAAACGGTAAGAACCAATTCTTACCTCTTTTACCACGGATAAATTCATTTCCTTTCTGCCGCCAAGTCCTTCTGCCTCAGTAGGGAAAATTTTTCTTTTCTTTTTTAGTACGGCGCTGTCTTTGACAAGGTCATCATTTAACAGCATACATAATCCTGCGCCGGTATCAAAATAAAATCTTCCCGTCACCATTACATTATCCCTTATTGAAGCCTGCTGCATGGGAATAGTTGTAAATGATGGCTTCAATATCGTTCCGCCCCTCGGGTATTTATAAGTACCTGGCGTCAATACTTCCATAAGTGACTCATCGTAATCCAGAATTACAATAAACCGGCGTAAAAAGCTATAGCCGATAATGCCATCAATCTTAATTCCATACGCACTGGTAAGCAGTTCATAATCGTTGATATGAAAATCCAGTTTCTCAACCGTAAGCCCTGCCAGGCGCAAAGTGTGATTATAGGTAAAGTCCACTTTCTTCATTCCTGCAATACCCCTGACAATTTTATTGCTCGGCTCACGCTTCAGCTCAAGGTAATCACAGGTGGTAGAGTCGATAGAGATGCCTCCGCTGCCGGTATCAAGCACAAAATTCAGCGAGTCAGAAGAATTGTCCAGCGTTGCTCTTACTACCATTATCCCGCCCGTAAGCACAGTAAATGGTATAGTCGCAATATGCTTGGATGGCGGAGGAACAAATTCTTCCTGTGCTGATAATTGACGCGGTAAAATAAGCAGTAAAATTATACTCCATAAAACACCCTGCAGCATGCAGAATGGAGTTTTGGCTTCTGTAGTTTCGGTCAGTATTTCCTTTGGTTGCACATTTCAGTATTTTAATTTTCAATATGGCAATAATTGAAGTTACAGCCAAAGTTTATACATCCCAAACCTTTGATACAGTTATTTCACTTTTTGTACCTGCCAATAACCGTATTTGTACAAATCTGTCGCTTAACTTTGTCCGTTAATGTAAAACATGCAGGATGAATAATGCAGGATTATATCAAAGAGCTTTGGATTTTGAATTTCTGACGGTGGAGGAAGGTGTCCATTTATTTAATCAAGCGCCGCTGGCTGAGCTGATGTTTGTGGCAAATGAAATGCGCAGGAAACATGTACCGCATGGAAAAGTTACCTGGCAGATAGACCGCAATGTAAATACCACTAATGTATGTATCGCCAATTGTAAATTCTGCAATTTCTACCGTATTCCCGGCCACCCCGAAGCATACATCACAGGTATGGAAACTTACCGCCGCAAGATTGAAGAAACTTTTCGCTATGGCGGTGACCAGTTATTGCTGCAGGGCGGTCATCATCCGGATCTCGGCCTGGATTTTTATACCAAAACATTCCGGCAACTAAAACAGGAATACCCTGCTTTGAAACTGCATGCACTCGGCCCTCCGGAAGTGGCCCATATCTGTAAGCTGGAAAAAATGAGTCATCATGATGTATTAACAGAATTAAAAAAAGCAGGGCTTGATTCATTACCGGGCGCAGGAGCAGAAATATTAGTTGACAGGGTAAGAAGGTTGATTTCAAAGGGAAAGTGCGGCGCAGAAGAATGGCTCGCCATCATGCGTGAAGCGCATAAATTAAATATCACCACAAGTGCAACGATGATGTTTGGTCATGTGGAAACAATTGAAGAACGATTTATTCATCTTGCACGCATACGCGAAGTGCAAGGAATGAAACCTGCAGATGCAAAAGGTTTCCTGGCATTTATTCCCTGGACTTTCCAGGATGTGGATACATTGCTTGCAAAGATTCGGGGTGTACATAATCTTACAACTCCCGAAGAATATATACGCATGATTGCATTAAGCCGGATTATGCTGCCCAACATTAAAAATATACAGGCAAGCTGGTTAACTGTTGGCAAACAAACTTCGCAGATATGTTTACAAGCCGGGGCTAATGATTTCGGAAGTATTATGCTGGAAGAAAATGTCGTAAGTGCCGCAGGTGCACCACATCGCTTTACTTATAAAAGCATACAACTGGCAATCCGTGAAGCAGGCTTTGAACCGCAACTGCGCAACCAGCAATATGAATGGAGAGAAATTCCTGAAACAATTGTGGAGCAGGTGGTGGATTACTGAAGAAGATGAGTTTGATGCGGGAGTGGCGATTATAAATTTTGTGCGTCACGCTTTTCAATAATGAAAAAGAAAGCAAAAAATATTCCATTCATTCATAACTACTGCGACCGTTGGTGTGAACGCTGCTATTTTACCAATCGCTGTGCTGTAGCAGAAAGTACAGGCAAACTTTCGCCTGAACAACTGGACATCAATAATAAAGCCTTCTGGGATAATCTTTCCAACAATTTTGCAAAAGCAATCACCATGCTGCATAAAGCCGCTGAAAAACATGGTTTCACTATCCCGGAGACAACAGAAGATGAACACGAGTCTTTTCTGCTGCAGGAAGAGTTGAAGGCAAAAAGGATGGAGGCAAGCCCGCTTATCATGCAATGCAAAGCTTATATGCATCTCGCTGACAAATGGCTCGATTCGCATGAGCAATTAATGGAAAAGCAGGAAGAATTGATACAGCATTTTGATATGGGATTGAGAAATGAAGAAGAAAGTTACAGCCAATTGGCAACCATAGCGGACTGTCTTGAAGTGATCCAGTGGTACCTGCATTTTATTCATGTAAAATTTATGCGTGCTCTCAGCGGTAAAGCAGACGGTGAGGAATTGGATGTGGAAAATTGTTTTCAGAAAGACAGTGATGGTTCTGCAAAAATTGCGTTGATAGCCGCAGAGCGCAGCATACAGGCATGGCTGCAGTTGAATGAATTATTGCCCAATATGGAAGATGATGTGTTGCCGATACTTGCATCTTTACAATATATTCAAAGGCTGGGCAATGCTGAATTTCCAGATTCGATCAAATTTATAAGACCGGGGTTTGATGAATAATTATCACGATTTACAAAGGCTATTGACGCTTTTTATGAATCTGCTGCATTACTCTTAAAAAATATTGTTCAAAAGTTTCGCCGGGAACCATAGAATAATTTTTTATGGCATCAGCCACATTTTCTATTAAGGCATTATATAACCTGAATTTTTCTTCCAGTAATTTCTCATCGCCTGTTTCCCAATATTCACCTTCATCAGATAAATTGAATTCTTTGAAATATTTTTTACTCAGATATTTCAATAGATGGATAATAATTTTATGCGTTTCAATTCCGGCATACTGGGTCTTGGTGGAAAGCATATACAAATAGTTTTGCTCATCTTCATCCTTTGAATTTCCATAAAATTTCAGATTTACATAACTGCTCATTCTCCCGTTTGATAAAAAACATAAATCAAGAGTTTCGCAACCCGGTGGCGTAAAATTTATACCATAAATATTATCATTATAAAAAGTTTTGCCAATACTACCCTCGGGAAATACTTTATCGAAAACAAAATACTTCCAATCGAACGCTTCTGCAATATCTTTCACTTCTTTTATCATGCCAGATAAAGAAGCCTGATCGTCAATAATGCCGTTATAATAAATACATAAACCCATTTGTTTTTTTTAATTTTCAGAATTCGATTCAAATAGCCATTGCTTATCCAGGAGACATTTCTTCCATTAAAAAAATCTTTTGAAAATACAGGCTCTGATTGATAACAAGTACAACACTGTTTTCATTTTATTTCCCGGGCTCTCCAAATTTTTTCCCTTCATCATCTATCACCAACACCCAATCGTTTCCAATACCTGTTGTGGGTGAGGTAAATTCCATTTCACCCTTCCTGTCAAGTTCACCAATTTTTTGCACTGATGCATCTTTGGGATTAAACCACCATACAGTAATTTTTTTGCAATGCATAAATGCTGTGCTGATAGTAATTACTTTTCCAACAGGCAAATAGATCATCGCACAGCTTCCATCATTGGCGCGTATGGCCTGTATATGCTCTCCTTTTTCTCCCTGGCCTGATAAAATTATGGATTGATCGGGTATGCGATTTTGCATAGGCCTTGATTCTATTAATCTTCTTAAATATCCCACCTGGAATGCACCCGGCCTGTTGATAGCTTCGGTCCAATCCATCTTTGCATGATTCACAACATCTTCCCGCGGAGAAAGAAATTGCCACACAGAATGATGCCCGTACGTAACACCGCAAGCGCCTGCAAAAACAGAACGGTATGTTTGCTTACGCACATCATAATCATCATAGTACCCATTCGCAGGATCCCATTTGGGCCAGGGATTCACGGGATGATCTTCATAATTGGGTTCCCCATCAAGAGTGGGTTTTGCAGGGATGATTGCACGATCTCTTTCAATCATTTCCCAGACTGATACATCATGTCCGCTGCCATGACCGCTTTGCATCACATTTATATCAAGCCAGTTTTCGTTGGGCAAAAATTGTGTGGTGGAATTTTTTCCGCCCCACGGATGATACGTGAAAATCGCTTTCTCATCCGTTCCTTCTTTAATGCCTTTTACCATTGCACGCCATGTCGGCCGCCAGTCATTACTGTCATTTTGTGCAGGCCTGTCACCGCCCATAACCCAGATGATGTTTGGAAAATCCCTATATCGTTTGCCCAGCCATAAACCATACGTATATGCATTGCTTTCATTAAAAACCACAGGACCGGCACCCCAAAGTTTTGTTATCTTATCTCCCCATGTAGGTAATAAACCCAAAAAAATATTTTTTTGCAAGGCCATCTTTACAACCGTATCCACTAACAGAAAATATTTTTCGTTGGGCTGCGTGGGGTCAAGATTCTTCAACGGCAGATCGCCATATTGATTGGGTTTTGTAAGCCCATCGAACTCTGCAAGGATTACTGCCTGTATTACATTAAATCCTTTCTGACGCCTGTTCTCCAGGTATTCGTTGATCTCTTCCATCTTCAGGCGATGAAACAGCTCCCATCCCGTATCGCCCAGCCAGAAGAAGGGTGTGCCATCATCATATTGCAGGTAATGGCCATCAGGCGTAACTTTCAGGCGACCATGCGGCCATTTGTTTTGTGCATGCACCGAAATTGCAAAACAGGAAAAGATAACCGCTGCATAAAACAGGCGAAACATAATTTATAAAATTGATTCCGGTAAGTTAATAAAGAAATCCTTATATTGATGTAATTTACAATATGCCATCAAACCTCTTATACAAAATTTCTTCGTACGGCGATCATGCTATACTAATTGAGCTCGGAAATATGATTGATGAAAAAGTCAATCAAAAAGTGATCTGTGTTTTTCATCATCTGCAAAATAAAAAGATCGCCGGCATAAAGGATATTATTCCGGCATATTGCAGTGTAACTGTGGTATATGATGTTGCAGTCATAAGAAAAACCCATCACAATATTTCAGCAGCAGGTTCTATGGAGCTACAAATCAGAAATGTTTTACAGGATGTAAATTTTGAACAACCAATACTATCACGGCAAATTGAAATTCCTGTTTGTTATGATGCTGAATTCGCTTTGGATATTCAGCAAATGGCAATTCAAAAAAAATTAATTGCTGAAGAAATAATCCGCATACATTCTTCCAAAACATACAGGGTATATATGATCGGTTTTATTCCCGGTTTCGCTTATATGGCATCAGTTGATTCGCAAATTGCGACCCCCAGAAAACGGCAGCCGAGACAATTTGTTCCTGCCGGAAGCGTTGGCATTGCGGGATTTCAAACAGGCATTTATCCGTTGCAATCTCCTGGCGGATGGAACATTATCGGGCAGACGCCGTTAAAATTATTTGATCCGGCTAATGAACAGCCTTGCTTATTGCATCCGGGAGATGAAGTAAGATTTGTGCCAGTAACAAAAAAAGAATTCGATAAAATAAAATCAAAACAGTGAGTATCCGTATCATCAAAGCAGGGTTTGCAGATACTGTGCAGGATTTAGGCCGTTATGGATTTCAGCATCTCGGCATCAACCCGGGGGGAGCAATGGATGCTGTAGCTGCGCAGGTTGCAAATATGCTTACGGGTAATGATATATATGAAGCTGTTATCGAATTTCATTTCCCGGCATCATCAATCATGTTTGAGAAAGATTGTCTCATTGCTATAAGCGGGGCTGATTTTGGTGTAACTACCAATCATCAATCCATTCCATTAAACACACCTGTGATTGTTGCAAAAAAATCCGTCCTTGAATTTTCAAAATACATCAGCGGATGCAGATGCTATCTCGCAGTAAGAAATGGCATTGATATTCCTTTATGGTTAAACAGTTACAGCACGCATGTGAAGGCGCACGCGGGCGGATATAAAGGAAGAATATTACATAAAGATGATTTGCTCATAACCAGAAAATCCGCATCGTACCAGTCTGTATTGAAAAAAAACAGGCATGATGTGCTTCACTGGAAAGCGGATGTTGCTGAATTTTATCAGCAACCGAATATCATCCGCATCTGCACCGGAAAAGAATACGGGGAATTAACGGATCAATCAAAAAGCTTACTGACGACTGCCGATTTTTTAGTTACGCCGCATAGCGACAGGATGGGTTACCGGCTTGTAAGCGTAATCCTGCAAAGAAATCAAAACACGGAAATAATTTCATCTGCTGTTACACGGGGCGTCATACAACTTTTTCCCAACGGCCAGCTTGTTATTCTCATGGCTGATCACCAGACAGCAGGCGGTTATCCCGTTATTGCCCATGTTATCAGCGCAGACATGCCGAAGCTTGCTCAATTAAATTCCAACCAAACCATACAATTTCAAATGATTGAAGCAGCCGGGGCGGAAGATCTCCTGTGGCAACAATACCAGCATTTGCATCAACTGCAAAATGCCTGTAACTTACGCCTTGAAGAATATTTTTTACATCATGCTTTGTATTGATATCAATTGTGATATGGGTGAAGGTTTTGCTGCTGAAGAATTCATTATGCCTTTCATCAGTTCAGCAAATATTGCCTGTGGCTGTCATGCGGGTGATGAAGATATGGTGAAGCAAACTATTTCGCTTGCAATGCAACACAATGTTGCAATCGGCGCACATCCCGGCTTTGCAGATAAAGAAAATTTTGGCAGAAAAGAAATATTACTGAGTGATGAAGGCTATTATCATCTTATAAAAGAGCAGTTAGAATTAATTCGAGAGCTCACTGATGAATTGGGTGCAAAAATGCATCATGTAAAACCGCATGGCGCTTTATACAACATGAGTGCAAAAAATGAAAAGCTCGCATACATCATTGCAAAAGCAGTAAAAGATTTTGATGGTGAACTTATGCTTTATGGCTTAAGTGAAAGTCATTCCATTAATGAAGCAAAAAAGATTGGACTGCAAACAGCAAGCGAAGTTTTTGCTGACAGAACATACAACGATGATGGGATATTGACTCTGCGTTCTTTTGCAAATGCTTTGATAAATGATGATGCACAATGCATACAACAGGTGCTGCAAATGATCCATGAAAAAAGTGTGACTTCAGTCAACAACAAAAAAATTGCGATTGTTGCTGAAACCATTTGTATTCATGGCGACGGGCCGCATGCAGTTGAATTTGCAAAAAAAATTTATTATACATTACATGAATTAAATATTGCAATCAAAGCAAAATAATATTTCGCCTTCCGGCAAAAGCGCCATACTGGGTGCAGCCTTTCTTATGGCTACGTCTGCCATTGGCCCAGGCTTTCTTACGCAAACCACTCTATTCACTCAACAGCTTGCAGCAAGCTTTGCTTTTGTGATTCTTCTTTCTGTGCTAATGGATATCGGAGCGCAGCTCAACATCTGGCGCATTGTTACCATCAGCGAATTAAGAGCGCAGGATCTGTGCAATAAACTATTACCCAGTCTCGGATATTTTTTATCGTTATTAATTGTTCTGGGTGGATTCGCTTTCAATATTGGCAACATTGCAGGATGCACTTTGGGATTGAATGTACTTACTGGAATAAATACCATATATGGCGCCATCATCAGTTGCCTGGTTGGCTTATTTATTTTCTGGTTAAAAGAAGCAGGAAGTGCACTTGATATTTTTACAAAAGTTCTTGGCATCCTGATGATATTGCTGACGCTGTATGTTGCTCTAAGCTCCCATCCTCCGGTTGCTGAAGCGTTGAAGAGAAGTGTGATTCCAGAAAAAGTAAATGCAAAAGCTATCGTCACTTTAATTGGCGGAACAGTTGGCGGCTATATAAGTTTTGCAGGAGCGCATCGCCTGCTCGATGCAGGAATAAAAGGCCGGCAAAATTTATCAAAAATTACAAGGAGTGCTGTAAGCGGAATCGTCATTACAGGGGTGATGAGAATATTATTATTTTTTGCAGTATTAGGTGTCATTTCCGGCGGAGTGCCGCTTAATGCCGATAATCCTGCAGCAAGTGTTTTTAAAGATGCCGCAGGTGAAATTGGTTATCGCTTCTTTGGTGTGGTGATGTGGTGTGCAGCCATTACCTCTGTTGTGGGCGCCGCTTATACATCTGTTTCATTTCTACAGACATTTCATCCCTTCATTCAAAAAAATCAACGGTGGTTTATTTCAATATTTATTGTGCTTTCAACTGTTATTTTTATTATTGTTGGTAAGCCGGT
>JAHEZC010000535.1 GCA_023251275.1 Parafilimonas sp.
TTATTAATAATGCAGGTATTTCCATGCGGGCACTCTTCAGCGAAACAGACCTTGAGACATTGCGGAAAGTGATGGATACAAATTTCTGGGGAGCCGTTTATTGCACCAAATATGCGTTGCCGTATATTATGTCGCAACTGGGAACAGTTGTCGCTGTTTCTACTATTGCAGGTTACAGGGGTTTGCCTGGGAGAAGCGGTTATTCCGCATCAAAATTCGCCGTCAATGGGTGGATGGAAGCGCTGCGCACGGAATTGCTCGGGAGCGGCGTAAATGTAATGTGGGTGTGCCCAGGCTTTACCGCTTCCAATATCCGGCACGTGGCATTGAACAAAGATGCCAATCCACAGGGTGAGACTACAATGGATGAAAGTAAAATGATGAGCGCTGAAGAATGTGCAGGGCATATTTTGCATGCCATTGAAAAAAGAAAACGTACCATCATTCTTACTGCAAAGGGAAAACAAACAGTACTTATGAATTATTTTTTCCCATCGCTTACTGATAAATTAGTAAGAAAATTCTTTTTCAAAAACGGAGAGTTGGTCAAGTAATTTATAATCTTTGCATCAATTGCTGACATGCCCGTACTAACTCTTTCCACAGATATCGGACAAAAAGACTTTATCGCCGGCGCAGTTAAAGGACAACTGTTAACTGCTGACCCTTTATTCACTATTGCGGATATTACCCATCAGCTTTCACCTCAGAATTTTATGCAGGCCGCTTATATCTGCGGTAATGCATTCAAACATTATCCTGATGCAACCTGTCATATTATTATTCTCAGTTTTTTCGAAATACCTCCTGCACACTGGCTTATTGCAGAGCACAACAGGCAATTCATAGCATGCCCTGATAATGGCATTCTCACTATGATTACCGGGCAGAAGCCTGCTAATGTTGTTGCTATTGAGATTCCACCATCTGAAATTTTAGGTTTGCTTCACTGTACAAGAACACTCTCTTTGGCAATAAAAAAAATTTATGACACTCTCATCCTGAATGACGTGGGGAAAAGCATCACTGATATTATTGAAAAATACCCGTTACGTTCTGCGGTTGGCACAAACTGGATTGACAGCCAGGTGATTTTTATTGACAACTTTGAAAATGTTGTCATCAACATCACAAAAGAAGAATTTGAGCATTACCGGGCAGGAAGAAAATTCAAAATCATCTTTACACGCAATGAGGCGATAGATGAGTTCAGTCAAAATTATGCTTCTGTTGTGCCCGGTGAAAAACTTGCATGGTTCAACTCAGCAGGCTATCTCGAAATTGCCATCAATAAAGGCAATCTTGCAGGAATGTTTGGGCTGCAGGGCTTTTCAGAAAGTGCCATGCAGAATAAACTGCTTTATCAAACCGTACGTATTTTTTTTGATTAGATTGTCCAGCTAAATCAAAAATAATAATGATAGTAGTTAAAGAAAAATCCTGATTTTATTTTTTCCTGAAGAAGATTCTTATAGGTACTCCATTCAAACTGAAATTTAACCGCAGTTGATTTTCGAGATAATTTTTATAGGGTTGCTTAATATCATCGGGATAATTGCAGAAAAAAGCAAACGACGGCACTTGTGTGGGCAACTGTGTAATGTATTTGATTTTTACAGCATGGCCGCGAACTACCGGTGCATGATAAGATTCAACAGCTTTCAGCATTACATCATTTAACCGGCTGGTTGGTATCTTTCTTTTTTTGTTTTCAAATACTTCTAATGCCGTTTCAATAATTTTAAATATCCTTACCTTCTCTTTTACAGAAACAAAAATAACCGGCACATCTGTAAAAGGAGCAAGTTTTTGTTTCAGTTGTTTCTCATAATCACGGGATGTATTGGTTGATTTCTCCACTAAATCCCATTTGTTTACAAGTATTACCAGGCCTTTTCCTTTTCTTGCTGCAAGCGAAAAAATATTGATATCCTGCGCAGTAACGCCTTTTGCTGCATCCAGCATCAGCAGGCAAACATCAGCTTCATCCATTGCTTTTATGGCACGGATAACAGAATAAAATTCAATGTCATCTTTTTCTTTATTCTTCTTGCGGATACCCGCCGTGTCTATCAGAATAAAATCTTTCTGAAATAATTTATAGTGAGTATGAATAGTGTCTCTTGTAGTTCCCGGTATATCGCTTACAATCATGCGTTCATTGCCTATCAATGCATTTAAAAGAGATGACTTTCCCACATTCGGCTGTCCGATGATAGCAAATTTTGGGATTTCGTTTTGTTCCTGTGCTTCAGTGGATTTTGCTTCTGGAATAAGCTCCGTCAGTGCATCGAGCAACTCCCCGGATCCGCTTCCGCTAATGCTGCTTAAGAAATAAACCTTTTCAAACCCAAGGCTGTAAAATTCAGTTGCTTCAAGTATTCTTTCATTGTTATCCACCTTGTTCACAGTCAGGAAAACAGGTTTTGCAGATTTTCTCAACAGGTTGGCCATGCTTTCATCGAAATCAGTAATACCGGTTACCACATCTGTCATAAATATCAGTGCATCTGCTTCGTCAATCGCGATCTTTACCTGTTTGCGTATCTCCCTTTCAAAAACATCTTTGCTTTGCGGAACAAATCCGCCGGTGTCAATAATATTGAATACTTTTCCGTTCCAGTCTGAAATACCATACTGCCTGTCACGTGTCACGCCGCTTGTATCATCCACGATGGCCTTTCTTTGCTCAATCAAACGGTTGAACAAGGTACTTTTTCCTACATTTGGTCTTCCCAC
>JAHEZC010000044.1 GCA_023251275.1 Parafilimonas sp.
AAGATCATTAATCCAGGGTAATGAAAGCTTTGCAATAACCACGGCAATTATAGCAGAAAATAAAACAAGTAATAAAGCTTCACTGAGAAATTGAGTGATCAACTGAAACCTCCCTGCCCCGATTGATTTGCGAACACCGATCTCCTTTGCGCGGCTTAGTGCCTGCGCTGTTGAAAGATTGATGAAATTGATACAGGCTAAGATCAATACAGCCAATCCAACACTTCCAAAAAACCAAAGCCAACTGGTATTAATAGCTTTCACCCATTCACCTCCGCCGGCATATTTTGAATTAAAATGTACGTCACTCAGCGGTTGAAGTTCAGCTTCCTCACGGTGATCTTTTCCCGCCCACTTCTGGTTATTTGCAAACCTGTCATAAATACTTTGTATGGCTGTTTTAAGACCACTCCCGGGTTTTGTTCCTTTTGGTAAAACAATAAAAGTTGATCCGCCGGATACGGAGCCATAATGGTTAATGTTCGTCCCGAGATATTTCTCATTGTCAGAAAAAGATAGCAGCATGGAGGCAGCTAAATGCGTATTGCCCGGAAAATCTTTTATTACTCCGCCTACTGTAATATTGAAGCTGTCATTAAACGTAAACGTTTTTCCAAGCGCATCTTCATTTCCAAAAAATTTTTTTGCGGTTGTTTCTGTCAATAATGCCTGGTAAGGTTTGCGTAGTGCTTCGTAAGCATTCCCCTCTATCACTTTTACATCGAATACATCAAGAAATTCAGGGTCGGTCATCATTACATGATCCTGCTTAAAACGTTTTGCGGGATTGATTTCAACAACGGATTGAGAAGGATGATGAACCTTGGTGACATATTCGAGGCCGGGAACATCTTTGCGTATCTGTTCAGCCAAAGGAAAAGGGGTAGAATAATGAAACTCCTTTTTTCCAAAATCTACCCATACCTGGTTTATACGATATGTTCTGTCTGCCTTGCTTTCATAAGTATCAAAACTTAATTCATATTTGATAAACAAAGCTATCAGGAGACATACTGTAATACCTAATGTCAAGCCTACGATATGCAAAGATGTAGTTAATTTCTGCCGGCTGAACCTGCGGAGGATAAATGGAAGATTTTTGAATATCATGGTTGTACTTTTTATTCGGTTCTTAATGATTTCACGGGGTTTGCTACCGCTGCTTTTATCGCGTGGTAGCTTACTGCCGCTATGGTGATCAGCAAAGAAACAATACCTGCTGCTGCAAAAATCCACCAGGAAATATTGGTACGGTACTGGTAATTTTGCAGCCAGTTATGCATAAAATAATAAGACAGCGGTACTGCAATAACAAAGGCAATAATGCCCAATACCACAAAATCTCTGGATAGTAAATTCCATACACTAAATACAGATGCACCCAATACTTTCCGTACGCCTATTTCCTTTTTACGTTGCTCTGCAACAAATGATGCAAGGCCAAATAATCCTAAACAGGAAATGGCTATCGCAAGAATAGCAAAGAAACCTGACAGCTTACCTACCCTTTCTTCGTTTCCAAATTTCTTTGCATATTCTTCATCAACAAATTTGTAGTCAAAGAATTGTTCGGGGTTGTATTTTTTAAATATAGGTTTAATAGCTGTTAATGCGCTTTTGGCGCTTTTAGCAGGATTTATTTTTAAAATTGAAAAGCTGCCCTGTTCTTTTGCTATAAAAAAAATGGTTGGTTTTGGTGGTTCATATGGCGATTGCATGATCATATTTTTTATTACACCAATTACCTTATAAGGCTTCTGCCACCACTCTATTGTTTCCCCCACTGTATTTTTAAATCCTATAAAATCTGCAGCGGCTTCGTTCAAAATAAAAGCAGCGGAATCCGTAGGAAAATCTTTTGAAAAATCCCGGCCTTCTTTAAATTGCCAGCCCAATGTTTTACCATAGTCATAAGACACATTAATGTTTTTAAATTCAACTGCGAGGCCAGGGTCTTTGCCCTCCCAATGAAAACCGCTGCTGCTGCCCCAAATGCCTGTTGTCGGACTGCCTGATTCAGCCATAGATACTATGGCGCCTGTCTTCATAAGATCGTCTTTAACTGCATCAAAATGATCGTGAATAGCAGCATTTGCCATTGGCACCATAACAAGCCCGGCACGTGTATAACCGACGGGACGGTTTTTTGCAAACTGAATTTGCTGGTAAACAACGGCGGTACCGATGATGAGTGCAACAGAAACTGCAAACTGTACTACCACCAGCACTTTACGAGGTATGACCGCAAAACGCCCTGCTTTAAATGTGCCTTTTAAAACTTTTATGGGCTTAAAAGATGACAGGTAAAATGCCGGATAACTTCCCGCTATTAATCCTGTGATAATAACAAACCCTATACACAATAGCCAAAAGAAAGGATCACCCCATGGTATGAGCATTTTTTTATCTGCAACTTCATTAAAGCTACCAAGTGTAAGCTGTAACAAAACCAACGATACAATAAATGAAAAGGCAACCGTAATTAATGATTCAGTAAAAAACTGTATGATAAGTTGCCTGCGTAAAGAACCAATGGTTTTGCGGATGCCTACTTCCTTTGCACGCATTTCACTTCGGGCTGTGCTGAGGTTCATAAAATTGATACAGGCCAGCAATAACACAAATACGCCGATGATTGTAAACATCCGTACATATTGTATAGCGCCCCCTGTATTTACACCATTTTTAAAATCAGCATAAAGGTTCCATTTATCCATTGGCTGCAAAAAAATTGCTGGTTTCTTTTTGGCAAGCTGTGCCTTTACTTTTTTTAATTTGGAATCTTTAATTCTTGCTGATACTTTATCAAAATCTGCATTATCTATCACCTGAACAAAAATTGAAAAATTGTTGGGCCACCATGGATTGTCGTGTGTCTTTATCCATTCGGTATTGTTAAAAAAAATATCCCATGTTGAGATAAAGCCAAGATCGGCAAAAGTGGAGTTGTGTGGAAAATCTTCATAAACACCGGTTACTTTTACTTCAAGTTGGTTATCTATCTTCATCACTTCATCCATCGGGTCTTTATTACCAAAAAATGCTTTAGCAGTAGATGTAGAGAGTAAAATAGAAGAAGGGTCTTTAAGACTGCTCCAATTGCCATACAGCATTTTAAGCGAAAACATTTCGGGAGCTTCAGATTCAAAATAAACTCCTTGTTTTGATAATTTTTTTTCGTCGAGTGTCAATACATGACCATCAATTTCGCTACTTAAAACAACATGTTTAAAATCTGCTCCATAATTTTTGCGCAACTCTTCAGCAAGCGGATAAGGAACATTGCTCAATGTTTGCACTTCTCCATTATTGGTAACATTTTGTATCACCTGCGCAATACGGCCGTGGTTGGCAAAGTTTTTATTGAACGAAACTTCATCATACACCCACATACCAATCAATAAGGCTACAACCATACCTACAGATAACCCTGCGATATTAATAAAAGAATGCATTTTACTTTTAGTGATATTGCGCCAGGCAGTTTTCAAATAATTTTTAAACATGGGGAAAGTTGTAAATTGTAAGTTGTACGTTATAGGTTTTATGTTTAGCATTTATCATTCGACGTTTCTTTTATTCCGTTCTCAAACTCTTCATCCCGCTTTACGGGATTGCGTCGCTACTCACTCCGTTCGCAAAGACTTTACAGGATTAGCTATTGCTGCTTTGATTGCCTGGAAGCTTACGGTTAATAAAGTCAGTGTCAAAGCACCAACACCGGCTGCAGCAAAAACCCACCACGATATTTCAGTGCGGTATTCATAATTCTGCAACCACTCGTGCGATAAATAATACGCAACCGGTACAGCTATGAAACATGAAATAATCACGAGCTTCACGAAATCTTTTGAAAGTAAATTCCAAACGTTAAATACAGATGCCCCCAGTACTTTTCTTACCCCGATTTCTTTTGTTCGCTGCTCTGCCACAAAGGAAGCCATACCAAACAACCCGAGGCATGAAATAAAAATGGCAAGCAGTGCGAAGACGGTTGCTAACTTACCGATGCGCTCTTCTTCGGCAAACTTCAATGCATATTCCTGGTCGGCGAATTTGTAATTGAAAGGAGTTGACGGTGCGAATTTTTTAAATACTGTTTCTATTTTTGCCAATCCGTCAGCGGCAGATGTATGGGCATTTATCCTGATATTAATTACATTGAAAGAACGCTCTTTGTCATCCATAAGAAACACCGTTGGTGTAATCGGATCAAAAGGTGATGTCATTACCATATCTTTTACAACGCCTATGATTGTCCAGTTTCTTCCATGCCATTGAACGTTTTCACCAATTGGATTTTTTAAATTCATTTGCCTGATAGCAGCTTCATTAAATACAAAGCAGGATGAATCTGTAATAAGTTGCCTGGAGAAACTACGCCCTTCTTCCATTTGCCACTGAACAACATTTCCATAGTCGGGATCTATGAGAATAGTGCCAAACATTTCCTGGCGGTTAGGGTCTTTACCCTTCCAGTTTAAATTATCTGCAGAAGACCATATTCCTGTCGTTGGACTGGAAGAAGCGGATACATCCGTTACTGCGCCGGTCTTTAATAATTCATCACGGAACGCAGTATAATGTTGAAATCCGGATGCATTATAAGGAATTGTTATTAAGCTGTTCCTGTTATAACCAATTGGCCTGTTCTTTGCAAATTGTATCTGCTCAAAAACAACAATAGTTGCAATAACCAAAGTAACAGAAACCGTGAACTGTAATACTACAAGGGCTTTCCGTGGAATAGCTGCAAAACGTCCGGCTTTGAAAGTGCCTTTCAAAACTTTTACGGGTTTAAACGAAGACAAATAAAAGGCAGGATAGCTTCCTGCTACCAAAGCGGTGATGATAATAAACGCAAAACTCATGAGCCAGAAAAATGAATTACTCCCTAGAATAAACATCTGTTTATCTGCCACTGCATTAAAGAAAGGAAGCGCAAACTGAACTAATAATAACGATAGCGCAAAAGCAAAAGTTACCGTCAGCAATGATTCAGTGAAAAATTGAAATATTAATTGCTTACGCAAAGAGCCAACTGTTTTACGAATGCCTACTTCTTTTGCACGTTTTTCACTTTGCGCAGTACTCAGGTTCATAAAATTGATGCAGGCAAGCAATAAAACAAACGTCCCGATGATTCCAAAAAGCCAGACGAATTGCATTCTTCCCGAAACAGGTTGCTCATTCTTAAATTCATACAAATGCCATTGAGACATTGGATATAAAAACAGAGCCGGCTTTGTAGCATCTTTAGAATTCTCATATAGTGCATTCTTTATTTTTGAAGATATTTGTTGAAGATTTGCATTCGCATTCATAAGCGCATAAATCTGGAATGAACTGCTGTACCAGTTATCAGCGTTTGCACCACTTGTAAAAACCAAATCAATAGGCGCTATAAAATCA
Source organism: Parafilimonas sp. (assembly GCA_023251275.1). Classification (GTDB taxonomy): domain Bacteria; phylum Bacteroidota; class Bacteroidia; order Chitinophagales; family Chitinophagaceae; genus JAHEZC01. The sequence continues at coordinate 5,413 of JAHEZC010000044.1, forward strand.
ACATTGCTAAAGCGTGAATTTTTTGGGATGTCTTTGTAAATGCCTGTTACCTTTTGAGTATAAGAATTATTAAGCGTTATTGTTTTATTGATAGGATCAACATTACCAAATATTGCTTTTGCCAACGACTCACTAAGCAATATGGAGCTACGATCATTAAATGATGTTTGCGTTCCTTTTAATGTGTTTAAAGTTATTATATTAATGAAGGAAGCTTCTGCAAAACAACCAATCTTTGAAAGCGCTTTATTACCATAAACAATATCTTGCTCAGTCGTAACTGTGGAAGCAATATTTTTAAAATCACTTCCGTATTTATTACGCAATTCCGCCGATAAAGGCATCGGCAATGTTGATCCGGTACTAATACCATCAGCTATGTTTGAACTTTCCATCACCTGCACTATGCTGCCGTAGTTCTTATTATTCCCTTCAAACGATAATTCATCATACATCCACAAACCAATCATTATAGCTACAGTCATACCCACAGCCAAACCGGCAATATTTATAAACGAATGCACTTTGTTTTTAACAAGATTCCGCCACGCGGTTTTGAAATAATTTTTTAGCATGTTTTTATAATTATGAGTTATTAATTATGAATTATTAGTTTTACATTTTTCATTTATTATTTACAATTTCTTCATTCCGTCCCCAAACTCTTTACAGGGCTTGCAATAGCTGCTTTTATTGCCTGGAAACTTACAGTCAACAATGCAATCACAACAGCCAATAAACCTGCCAGCAAAAACATCCACCAACCGATGTTTATACGGTATGCAAAATCCTGCAGCCATTTACTCATGGCAAACCATGCAACAGGTGATGCAATTAAGATGGAAAAGAATACAAGCTTTAAAAAATCTTTGGCAAGCAGTTGTGTGATGCCCAAAACACTTGCGCCGAGCACTTTGCGAATACCGATTTCTTTTGCGCGTTGTTCTGCAGTAAATGAAGCAAGCCCAAATAAACCAAGACAGGAAATTGCAACGGCTATAATTGCAAACACTAATATTAATGCAGATGTGCGCTGGTCATCTTTATACAATTCATTAAATGTATCATCTAAAAAATTATACTCAACAGGATTGCCGGGCAGTATTTTTTTCCATGTGTTTTGTAACGCGGTTATAGCTTGCGATGCACTCTTTGGCGAAATGCGTATCATAAATGTATTATACCAGTCAGGGGCCTGAAAAGCAACCAATGGCCCTGTTTTATCATGTAAACTTTTAAATTTAAAATCTTTCACAATACCTATGATCTGTCCTTGTTTGCCTTTCCACCTAAAACGCCGCCCGATGTATGGCTGATGAATATTCAATTCTTTAATTGCTTCTTCATTTAAGACAACATTGCTTTTATCCGCTTCATCGTTCTCCCTGAACCATCTTCCTTCTTTCATTTGTAATTGCATGGTTGCTGCAAAGTCTGCATCAGTTGAAAGTTGTGCAAATTTTGGAGTGAATGAAGTATCATGCCCATCCCAATCTGCACCTCCTGAAGAAATACTGCCAATGTTTGCAATGATCTGATTGGCTAATGAAACATTTTGAATACAACTTTGTCTAAGCAGGTCCTCTTTTATTGCAAGCGCTACCTGGCTCTTTTTATTGAAGTTAACATCACGTGGTATGTATGTTATCAGAACCTGTGATTTATTGTAACCGGGATTTGTTTGCTGAATAAATTGCATTTGTTTATAAATAACAATAGAACCCGCAATCAGCGCAACAGAGATCGTAAACTGCAGTGTAACCAATCCTTTTCTTAAATAACCGTCTTTTAAATTTAAAACAGTAAAACCCCTGAATACATTTAATGGCTTAAAAGAAGACAACACTAATGCCGGGTAAATAGTGTTCAACACAAATGCTGTTAACAATGTTAGTCCCATAAGTTGCCAAAGGCTTGCCGATGTGAGTGGCAGTTCAAAGTTTTTATTTGTAATGGAATTAAATGCAGGCAGGCAAAAATGGAGAAGGGCTAATGTTGCTGTTAATGCAATGCAACTTACGAGTAATGCTTCAGCAACAAATTGGTAAAACAAATGCAACCTGTTGGCGCCAACAATTTTTCTTACACTTACTTCCTTTGCGCGAAGACTTGCTTTCGCGGTTGTCAGGTTCACATAATTAATACAGGCAATCAGCAATATTAAAATTCCCAATGCTGAAAAAATATACACCGTTTTTTTATTTCCGCTCACAAAAACCGCAGACTGCAAATCGGTCTCAAAATGCATGTCTTTCAGATTGACAAGGCTGATAGTTGTTTGTTTTTCCGTATCGCCACTGCGTTGCTGCAGCACATTAGTAATCTTTTTCGTAACAGCAGCTACGTTTGTCCCGGGTTTTACTTTTATAAAAGTTATATAATTCGTGTTACCCCATTGCTCATCATTTGCTCTTCTGTCCGGGTCCAGTAAAAGATTTGAAAGCGGGATGAATGATGTGTATTGAAAGCTTGAATTAGCCGGTGCATCAGCCACAATTGCTTTTACAACTAAGTTCAGGCTATCTGCATGAATAACTTTTCCAATAGCATTTTCATTGCCAAAATATTTTTTTGCTGTGGATGCAGTAAGTATAATGCTGTTCGGATCGTTTGCAAATGCCGCAGCATTGCCCTCAATAAAATCATAGTGAAAAATAGTGAACCAATCGGCGTCCACAAAGGCGCATTTTTTTTCGTAAGAAAGATTATTATTAATATTAAAGATGGGCATATCACCTGTATGCAATCTTGCGGTTTTTTCAGCTTCAGGCACATCTGTTTTCACGGCATCAGCAAGTAATAAAGGTGCTGCTTCCCAAATCCATCCTTGTGATTTCAGATTGGTTGTAAGACGATAAATATTATCAGCATCTTTATGGTAATCATCAAAACTTATTTCATTCTGCACCCATAAAAAAATAAGTACCGCTGCGGTCATACCAACTGATAAGCCGGTAACATTAATAACAGTTGTGATTTTATTTTTCCGGATACTGCGCCACGCAGTTTTAAAATAATTTTTAAACATAAAATACAATTTCTGATGTATAATTTAATAAACTCTGATTCCTTTTCTGTTTATCATTTCATTCTCTTTTCCCAACTTTTATGACTCTCCGACTTTCTGACTCTCTGACTCTTGCTGAGAGTCTCACTCCGTTCTCAAACTCTTTACAGGATTTGCAATTGCTGCTTTTATTGCTTTAACACCAACAGTTATCAATGCAACACCAAATGTTATCAGCGCAGCTAATACAAAAACCCACCAACTCATATTTGTTTTGTACGCAAAATCCTGCAACCACTTATCCATTGCCCAATAAGCCACCGGCGTTGCGATTACAGTTGCTATAATTATCAATTTCAAAAAATCTTTACTAATCAATTGTACAACGCTACCGACACTAGCACCCAGCACCTTTCTGATGCCGATTTCTTTGGTCTTTACCTGCGCTGTATAAGTGGCTAATCCAAACAAACCCAGACAGGAAATAAAAATGGCGATGGCTGCAAAAGTTGTAAACAAAGTGCCTGCACGCTGTTGCGCCTGGTAATGCAATTCGAATGTCTTATCAAGAAAATCGTAAGAGAAAGGTGCGTTGTTTGCATATTTTTTATACTGCAGTTCTACGGCTTTGATGGCTGCCTGTGCCCCTGCGCCTGTTGTGCGTACGTATAAAGTGTTTTTAAATCCAGACGTTCTTATTACCAAAGGTGCAACAGGATCTTTCAACGATTTTAAATTAAAATCTTTTATCACACCTGATATTTCTCCATCGGCTTTCCCATAGCCAATTTTTGTGCCTATATATGGAGGTTTCAAACCCATAGCTTTTACAGCAGTTTCATTCAAAATATATTTATTATCATCAGAAGGAGTTCCGGTAAAATTTCTTCCTGCAATGAACTGGTATTTCATCGTAGGTATAAAGTCTTTATCTGCTTGTACACGCCAAAGCATAAACGGAACATTATCCGCTTTACCATCCCAAACAATATCTCCTGAAACCTCTGTTACATTTGTAATGTCTGCTGCGCTACTAAACGAAACATTTAATATGCTCTTTTGCAATTGCAATTCATTCTCTATAGCGTCAGCACTTTTCGTTGCTTCTTTGGGAAATGAAACCGTAAAAACATAGTTCTTATTGTAACCCAGGTCTTTATTTCTTATATATGCCATTTGTTTTGCCATTACAATTGTACCAACCAACAATATGAACGAGATTACAAATTGAAGAACTACTAATGATTTTCTGAATGAAGACGTTTTAATACCCAAAAAACTTTTATCGCGTATGGCGCCTAAAGGATTGAAAGATGATAATAACAGCGCGGGATAAATGCCTGAAATAAGTATTGTTCCTAAAAGTGCGGAAAACAATATTTCTAACATAGAAAAATTGGACAGGGAGAGAACTAATCGTTCGCCTGTAATTCTATCATACAATGGCTTCAATAAAGTGATTAAAACAATTGCGATAGAAACAGCAAATCCGAATGTCAATACTGTCTCAGTAATGAATTGCAAAAACAATTGCCTTCTTTTTGCGCCAATGATTTTTTTTATACTTACTTCTTTAATTCTTACAAGAGCACGAGCCGTAGCAAGGTTTACATAATTAATGCTCGCTATGATCAATATTAATATGGCAACGAGTGCCATTATTCTTACAACCTGTAATGCTGAATTATCTCCGTCA
>JAHEZC010000536.1 GCA_023251275.1 Parafilimonas sp.
TGCTCTGGTTGAATTGCTGCACACGGCTACCCTTGTACATGATGATGTAGTAGATGAATCTTTCGAGCGACGTGGCTTCTTTTCTATTAATGCATTGTGGAAAAATAAAATTGCAGTATTGGTAGGCGATTATTTACTTTCCAAGGGATTACTCCTTTCACTGGATAACCACGACTACAAAATCTTGCAGATACTTTCCGAAGCCGTCAGGATGATGAGTGAGGGGGAACTGCTACAGATTGAAAAAGCAAGAAATCTTAACCTGCATGAAAATGTCTATTATGAAATAATCAAAGGCAAAACCGCTTCATTGCTTTCATCTGCGTGTGCAGCAGGCGCTGCCACTACTTTTACTGATGATCAAAAATTGGAAAAAATGAAAACTTTTGGTGAAAAAGTAGGCATGGCCTTCCAGATTAAAGACGATCTTTTTGATTATAGTTATAATAAGATAGGTAAGCCTACGGGGAATGATATTAAAGAAAAGAAACTGACACTGCCGCTGATTTACACTTTAAATAATTGCAGCTATGATCTGCGCAAAAAAATTATTTACATTGTAAAAAATCAAAATACAATAAAGGAAAAAGTGAATTTTGTAATCACAGAAGTACAGCAGGCCGGCGGCATTGATTATGCCTATAAAAAAATGTTCGCTTTCAGGGACGAAGCATTGAATATTTTATACGAATTTGAAAAAGGAGAAGTGCGGGACGCCCTTGAAGAACTGGTCCGCTTTACAACCGACAGAAAATTCTGATGCAAAAAAAATGGAACATACAGCAGGCTGATGAAAGCGATGTCACAATATTACACAAGGCATTAAAAATTAATGAGGCTATTTGCAGAATTCTTGTGCAGAGAGACATTAACAATTATGAAAAAAGCAGGTCTTTTTTTCGTCCTCAGTTAACCGATCTACATGATCCCTGGCTGATGAAAGATATGAGGAAGGCAGTTGAACGCATTTTGTCGGCCATCAACAATGAAGAAAAAATTTTGGTATTCGGAGATTACGATGTAGATGGTACTGCCGCCGTTGCCTGTTTTTACCAGTTTCTGAAAAAAATCTATCGCAACATTTCCTTTTATATACCTCATCGCTATCGGGAAGGATATGGTGTATCAAAACTGGGGATTGATTTTGCCGCAGAAAATAATTTCACACTCATTATATCACTCGATTGCGGCATAAAATCAACAGAACTGATAATGTATGCAAAAACCCTGGCAATTGATTTTATCGTTTGCGACCATCATTTGCCTGACAGTGAAATACCCCCTGCAGTTGCAATTCTTAATGCAAAACAGCAGGATTGTAATTATCCCTACAAAGAACTTTGCGGATGCGGTGTTGGTTTTAAATTAATACAGGCTTTAAGCGAAGAGTTGCGGCTTCCTGCCGGTTCTTACCTGGAGTACATTGACCTCGTAGCAACAGCGATTGCTGCCGATATAGTTCCCGTAACCGGTGAAAACAGGGTGCTTGCATTTTATGGGTTGAAAAAAGTGAATGAAAATCCCTGCATGGGTTTGAAAGCTTTACTTCATCTTGCGGGCATGCACAAAGAAGTGCATATTAATAACCTCGTATTTGTTGTTGCACCAAGAATAAATGCTGCAGGTCGTATGGATGATGCCCGCAAAGCAGTACAATTATTTATAGAACAGGATTATAATAAAGCGCTGGAATATGCTGAAATGCTGCATCATGATAATATAGACAGAAAAGAGGCCGATAGTAATATTACTGATGAGGCACTCTATATCATTGAAAAAAACGAAATTCTGATCAATCGCAAAACAACTGTTGTTTATCGTGAACATTGGCATAAAGGCGTGGTTGGCATAGTAGCATCGAGGCTGATAGAAAATTATTACAGGCCCACTGTTGTGCTTACAAAAAGCGGGGATATGATTTCCGGCAGTGCGAGGAGTGTACCTGGTTTTAATTTGTATGAAGCGATCCATGCGTGCAGGGAACACCTGTTAGGATATGGAGGACATTTTGCCGCAGCAGGCTTGACTTTGCTTGAAGAACAACTTCTGCTGTTCAGTGAAAAATTTGAAGAAGTGGTATCTGCAACCATTCCTCCTGAATTATTGGTACCCCAACTCAATATTGATACACAAATAAATTTTAAGGATATTACTCAGGGCTTCTTCAGCATTATTCAGCAAATGGAGCCTTACGGCCCTGAAAATATGCGACCTGTTTTTATCACAAAAAATGTAAGCGAAAGCGGTTATTCAAAAATTGTGAAAGAAGATCACCTGAGATTTGTATTAAGGCAGGGAAACACTTCCATTTCAGGTATTGGTTTTAACATGGCAGATAAATTTTCGCTTCTCCGGATGAATGCACCGCTTGATATTGTTTATACAATTGATATGAATGAATGGAATGGAGAAAAAAGCCTGCAATTGAAAGTGCTCGATATAGCGCTTTCAGAAACAAGATAAATATGCCTGTAATTCTTTTAATTTTTTGACTGATTTATCATCATCTTTTACCTGGAGTTATATGCTTTTTAGCCCAATACCAAAATAGGTAAATCCTCTTTTCTGCATATCATCAGCATTGTAAATATTTCTGCCATCGAATATAACCGGGGTTTTCATTGAAGCATGAATTGAATCCCAATCCGGTAAACGAAATTCCGGCCATTCTGTAACAAGCATCAGGGCATCAGCATTGTGCACAGCTGCAAAAGCATTGTCTGCAA
>JAHEZC010000537.1 GCA_023251275.1 Parafilimonas sp.
ACGTATTGTTCATACATCATTGGCATTAATACATCACCACCGCCGAAGACGAGACTGCCAAAACGATAAAAGTTTTCAAAAAGATTATAAGGTCCGCGATTTTGCCATTCTTGTTTTCTGGCAGTCTCGCTCAAAAACCCTGCAGTTGCAAAAACGACAAGAAAAATAAGTATATTTCCCCATTTAATTTTCCTTGAAAGAATTTCTGTTTGCGGGATGCGCTTACTGCTGAAATTGGTTGCAATGCCCGCTGCTATTAATATGCAGGGGAAAATCCATGGAGTTCCAAAAAAAAGGAATGTGAGAAATGCAGCAATAATGATAATTACTTTGGTAATTGTATTCCGGATAATATGCTTCGATAAGTGATAGGCCGAAAAAGCAATAAACCCAACTGCCATTGGCTGAATAAATTTGAAAATCCCCACATTAATGGATTTGTCATCAAAATAATCAAGCAGGAAAGACAGCCCCCCCATTAATATACATGCCGGTAAAATCCATATACTTAATGTTATTACAGCTAAAAGCAGTCCTCCTCTTTTGTATCCAATGAGAGTTAATGTTTGCGTGGATGATGCTCCGGGAAGCATTTGACAAAAAGCATTGAATTCCAAAAGCTCCAGCTCTGTTATATCGTGCCGCTGATGCACAAATGTTTTCAGCATCATACCCAAATGGCCCTGAGGTCCTCCAAATGCCGTAATGCTGTGGATATAAACAGCCTTCAGAAAAGGTATGTGACGAAATAATGCCAAACTAAAACGGGGTTATAAAAGACAGATGCGAAAATTAATAAAAATGTAGCATTTATACAATCTGAATTTACGAAAGGGCATTTATTTAGAAGTTCTGTTTATGCTCAATTGTATAAACACCAAAGTTCGTTTCACGTTGAGGCAGAATTTATAGATAGTAATAAATTTCTCAAATTCATCAAGTCTGCGTATTCAATATTTTCTCTATCTATCACTAAAATTGTCTATTGCATGGTTCATTTTACTTTGAAAAAAATTGATGATTATCCGTTATTTGGTAAAAAGAACACGGATATCACATTAGTCGGATAAGCAGGATAAATTCTATGAATATCCCTGCCTGGGCACAGTGTTAATCAGTTTAATTTCTTATACTCAAAAAAAATAATGCCAAAAGGCGGATAGTTGTAGAAAAATTAAATCGCATGACTAAAAATTAAAAAAAGCCCTATCCCGAAGGATAGGGCCTTGTATATACCCCCAATAAAACTATCTTTTGGTAAAATGAATAGATTGGATAAACTTATCTCCGCTAAACGCATTCAGGACGTACCTGCCGTTGGAAAGGTCGCTGAGGTTTACACAAAACTTATGAACACCCTGTTCTAAAGTTTGTCTGATTGTTTTTATAAAATGACCATTGATATCGAGAATCTTAACAGTAAACTGTGTGGCATTGTGGGTGAACACATCTGCATAACTATTATCTTTAATAGCAATAGCTGGTGAATTTTGTAAGTACATGGTTTGTGCGTGCATTAATTGGTGATCACATAAAAAGTTAGATACTAAAATTTATACCAAAATTGATGCCAAGTGCAGACTGTTTTTTAAATTCTCAAAATATTCTGCATCATTTATCAAATGCATGCTTTATGTGTTTTTAGCCCAGCCATTTTATCCTGCAGAGTTGGAAAAAATTCAACCTAAAAGCAATATCCATATTCTGCCACCATTTTTTCTGCAATTCTTCTTCGCGCAGATTTGGTATCGAATGGTTCTGTTTTTGTGAAACGTTTTAACCCGATATGCATCATTTTTAATTCATCACCCTCTGCAAAACTATTCAATGCATCTTTTCCCGATTTACTGATGCGGTCTGCAGCATCATACAGATAAGTACGCACAATATCCGTTTGAACTGAGGTTGTTGCCTGACCATTTCTATCAGCCAGTTTTATTAACCGAAGCAAAGCGCTTTCTGCATGAAACGTTTCAATTGCCATATCAGCAATATTCATTAATAATTCCTGTTCCTTGTCCAAATTCATCATCAGCTTTTGAGCCGCAGCACCGGCAACCATTAAAATTGCTTTCTTAAAATTGGCAATATATTTTTTTTCTGTTGCAAATGCTGTTTCATCATCATAGCCAAAATCAGGAATGCTCATCAGTTCTTTGCTTACCGCCATTGCCGCTCCCATCAGGTCAAGTCTTCCTTTCATAGCACGTTTCAAAGTCATATCGAGTATAAGCAAGCGGTTTATTTCATTCGTTCCCTCATAAATCCTGTTAATACGGCTGTCACGATATGCTTTGCTTATTTCATATTCATCACTGTAGCCATTACCACCATACACCTGAACACCTTCATCCACCACGAAATCAAGCACTTCGCTTCCAAATACTTTCAGCATTGCACACTCAATTGCATACTCTTCAGCAGCGCCGAGCAGCGCTTTTTCATAATCACTTCCTGTTGCAGATAATTCAGCTTCTTTTTCATCAATCCATTTACTTGTCCTGAACAAAGCGCTTTCACATACCCATATACGAATTGCCATTTCAGCGAGCTTATGTTTGATGGCTCCAAAGTTTGCAATGGCGGTTTTAAATTGCTCACGGGTAGAAGCATATTGAACTGCGCCAATAACTGCACTTTTACTGCCGCCTAAAGTGGCCGCACAAAGTTTCAACCGACCAATATTTAAAATATTAAATGCAATAACGTGTCCTCTTCC
>JAHEZC010000045.1:0-4666 GCA_023251275.1 Parafilimonas sp.
GAAACTATATTACAAAATAATATTAGACCAAAATTTCAGTCAAAACAATCTGTAATCATTAATGCACCGCTTGACAAAGTTTGGGAGTTTAACCAGGACCTTTCAAAAATTCCCGGGTATCATCCAAGAGTGAACAAGGTTGACCTAATTTCCGGCAAGCAATTTCGTGAAGCCGGAGTAGCTTACCAATGCCATTTGTCAGACGGGAAGAATACCTGCATTGAAAAAGACATTGAAATTATTCCAAAGGAAAAAATTGTAACAGTTTTTCCTTCGGATACAATGGGTTTAACAAAGCTATTGCCCGACTATGTTGTAGAATCAACTTTAAAAAAAGTTGATGACTGTACAACCAAAGTGGAAATTTCGCATTATTATTCAAGTTCAAAATTGAAAGCCTGGTTATTAAATTTCATCATAAAAAGAAAAATTGCACGTGAGACAACGGGCACTTTAAATGCAATGAAAAAAAACATAGAAAATGAACTTTAAAACTTTGACGATGTTTTTATTCTCCTGACCAACAAATACGTAGGCAGATAGATTCAACCTGTTAACATAAAAAGTCCGCAGGATGAATTGTGGAAGAATGAAGCTTCAATAATATATGCGGGAAGGTTAGTATGTAGGAACAGGGATGTTTTTTATTTCCGGCGGACGGATTTCAAATGCTCAACTATTGGCAATGCATGTACCTTGCGTGGCTATTTTAATCAGGTACTGCAAACCACTATGATTTAACGAATTCATGCTGATTGTAACGATGAAAACAAAATTTAAACGTAAGCTAACTGACAGTGTCAAGTCAACACCGACTGTTATTACATTAGCAATCTTTGCGAGTGTGATCAGTTCCTGCAAAACAAGTAATCCAATTCATTCCCGCAACGTGAGTTCTGTTAACCTGCATGAAAGCCTCTTAGTGGATAGTGATAGCAACAGGTATCCTGTAAAAGTATTATCAGACGGTAATCTTTGGATGACAGCCAACCTGAATTGGAGCATTCCGAATTCTTATTGTTACGAAAATGTAAAACAAAATTGTGAACAGTATGGGCGTTTATACACCTGGGAAGCCGCCAAACAAGGGTGTAAATTGTTGGGCGAAGGATGGCGGCTTGCCACCAATGGCGAATGGCAGCAATTAACTATATTGTATGGAGGTAACACTGAAGATTCGAATGCAACCCGTAAGGCGGCTTACAAAGCCTTACTATATACCGGCGGATCGGGATTCAACGCTGTATTAGGCGGCGGTCGTTCTCCTGATAACCAATATGCACGCCTGGATGCGCATGGATTCTATTGGACAGCAACGGAAGGAGATAGCAGTACCGCCTGGTTTTACAATTTCGGGAAGGGCTCGCAGGCTCTTTATCAGCAAGATGGCGGTGAAAAAACAAGGGCATTTTCTGTTCGTTGCGTGAAGAGCATTGGTAGTTCGAAATAAAAATCAGTGATCAACATAAGCTAACAAAATTCAGGTGAAAATTGCAGGTGTTCTGCTTTTTTGGAGAGCAAAACCGAATATAAAATATGAAATTGCACCACAGAAAAACAGCCGATGAGATGAGGGCAAAAGTTGAGCTGGAAAAATATAGGCTGAACGATGTATCTTTAATCAACGACAAAACATGGCTGAAACAGAGTAACTCAGGATACCCAAACTTCTTCAAGCCTTATGCGTTAGCCACAGTTAAAAATGAGCACAATGGAACATAAAGCTATTTCAATCCGCCCATTCATCGGAGCTAAAGACTTTGAACTGTCACGCAATTTTTATCGGGACTTAGGCTTTCAGGAAACTATTTTGAGTAATGATATGTCAGTTTTTAAAACAGCAGGATTAGCTTTTTATTTACAGGATGCTTATGTACAGGATTGGATTGATAATTCAATGATCTTTTTAGAAGTTGAAGATGTTAGTCGTTTTTGGAACGAACTTTTGGCTTTAGATCTTCCCTCTAAATATAAGAGTGCAAAACTAACTCCGATTCGCAGGTATGATTGGGGTAAAGAATGTTTTTTGCACGACCCGTCTGGAATCCTCTGGCACTTTGGAGAATTTTTCAAATAAATAAAAGTACTTAAAAGAAGTGCAATATGTAGCCGGTAAATTGAAATATACAAGCCGTATTTTTATGCATTTATTGGATTCAAAGCTGTTTCACGGTGCGGCAATTTTTTAAATCTTTATTAGGGTTTCATTGTCTTACGGTTAAAGATATTTCTTAGCTTAGATGAAAATTTATTTTTATGACAATACAGGAAATTGCTGACCGTCTTGTTGAATTAGGCAGGAAAGGTGATTTTGCAACAGCACAAAAAGAATTATTTGCAGATGATGCTGTGAGCATTGAAGCTTATGCCACCCCGGCTTTTGAAAAAGAAACAAAGGGAATGAAGGCAATAGAGGAAAAAGGCCAGAAATGGAATCAAATGGTAGAGGAACTGCACAGCCTTACTCTTTCTGATCCGCTCGTAGCTGCCAATTCATTTGCCTGCACGATGAGAATGCATGTGACCATGAAAGAACACGGACCTGTGGATATGACTGAGCTCTGCGTGTATAAGGTACAGGATGGAAAGATTATTTCAGAAGAATTCTTCATGTAATCATTTGCCGGGCTCATTTTAAAAATCGTCAATCCTTTTTTTTGATGATAAGGAAATCTATTTGCTGAATGAAGCCGCTCAACAGGTAGTCTTATTTCATTAAAATCATAAGCTGTCACATAAAGCAGAGGTCATTACTTATTTCTAAACCCAGATTTTATATCTTCATTGCATGCACAGATTATGCTTACCGGCTTTATGTTTCTTTTATAATATTATTTTTGCACAGCCAAAAACAGATAAATTATTAGACCATATACTTACAGGCAATAATGATTCTGTATTTAAAGAGGTATTGCAGCATCCTCAAAAATACCGTCTGCAGATCATTTATACGCAGATAAACAGGAATAAACAGAACAGGCCATCTTTCAGAAATTATTATTACAACTATGATTCGTTGCTGTATTTCAATCCTGCATCAACTGCAAAGCTTCCATTGGCATTGCTTGCATTAGAAAAGCTGAACAGGATGCATATAAAAGGAGTAAATAAATATACCCCTTTGCTATACGACAGCAGTTATTCAGGACAGACCGCGGAGTACAATGACAGCACTTCAGAAAATAAACTTCCCTCCATTGCGCACTTTATTAAGAAAGCTTTTTTGGTAAGTGATAATGATGCATATAACCGCTTATATCAATTTAGCGGTCAGCAAACAATCAACAGCACATTGCATAATAAGGGTTATAAAGATGTTCGCATCACAAGACAATTTATGGGCTTTACTCCGGATCAGAACCGACATACTAACCAGGTACGGTTTATGAATGATGATGGAAGCCCGCTATACCTGCAACCTCCGGCCTATAATATCGATTCGTTTTATTTCCCACATGAAATTAAAATAGGAAAAGCACACTTCAACCGTAATGATAGTCTCATCAATGAGCCAATTGATTTTACTATGCATAATAATATTTCGCTGCAGGATATTCAGCAGATATTACAATCTGTTTTATTTCCTTCTTTCGTTCCTGCCAGACAGCGTTTTGATTTAGCTGATGATGATTATAGATTTTTATACAGGTACCTGTCGCAATTTCCATCGGAAACAAATTATCCGAAATATGATACTGCAGAATATTATGACAGTTATGTAAAATTCTTTTTCAGAGAAGATTCTCGCAGGTTGCCCGATGATGTAAGAGTATTTAATAAAGTGGGCTGGTCTTATGGGTTTTTGACTGACGTATCTTATATTGTTGATTTTGAAAACAGGATAGAATTCATGCTCTCAGGCACCATATATGTAAACAGCGATGAGGTGCTGAATGATAATAAATATGACTATGATGAGATCGGTTATCCTTTCTTATATCAATTGGGACAAACCATGTATCAATATGAGTTGAAACGCAGCCGAAAATATAGACCTGATGTTTCAAAATTTAAAGTTGAATACGAACACCGCAATTCAGATGATACGAGACCAACTATAAAACAAGTGGATAACTAAATGGTTGATATTAATAATAGAAAAATTATTACCCGGCTGCTTTATTTTCTTCCACCCAGCCATAACAATCCATCAATGATGAGCCTGTTTTGAACTTCGTTAGCGAATTGAAAGGATAGTTCTTTATTGGTTTTATTTTCATAATCAATATCATTATGACCCATATTGACATATAGCATCTTATAATTTTTGTTGGTCCACACAACAGGATAATAACCACTGTGCCATATCTCGTAAAGTTTAGGACCTGTGCCAAGCGGGAAACTGGTTGAGTCAATTGATAATAATATTTTGATATCAGGATTTTTTCGCAGATCATTTTCCCACCTGTACCATTCGTTTGGTGAAGATTTGAATGTTTGCGGTAAACGTTTTGTGGCAGGATGTGCAGAATCTTCCACACGCAAAATTGCAGAAGTAGGTCTCCATGTATTACTCTTGTATTGACCCGCACCTAAAAATACTTTGTGATACCAATCCCAGTTCTGCGGATAGTCAGAAGGTGTAAGTGCAAATCCTGCAAAATGAAATCCCATCCATGCACCGCCATTTTCCATATACTTTTTGAATGACTCTCTTTGCACGGGA
>JAHEZC010000045.1:4676-5186 GCA_023251275.1 Parafilimonas sp.
TCGGGTCTTGTATCTAAAAAAAGAATCACCTGGTAATGGGAAAGAAAGTTGTCGTTAAGATTATTCCAATCATTTGTTGAATCGTAAATGAAATTGTACTGTGCAGCAATTTCAGGGAACCACCTGTTGGCTTCATGTACAAAGCTTATATGCGCCTGGTCCTGCTTGGCTGTATAAAATGCAATGACTTTGAAGGATGGCTTAGTATCCTGTGCCATAATGCTATACCCGATGGAGTAAAATACTGAACAGAGTAAAATCGTTTTCAATGATGTTTTAGTGAGTAAATGCATCTGTATTTATCTGCTTTAGCAATTAAAGTGTATAATAATTCCTGTTCTTTTTAGCAAAGGCACTTACGCTTCGCCATATCTATTGTACAAACAATTTTACTGTTTCAATTTTATCATCAGTAATTACTCTCACAAGATAAACACCTGCTCCGAGACTGTTTGTTTTAATAGAATATGAATGCACGCCTTCCGCCAAAACAGCATTTAATATTGTTTG
>JAHEZC010000045.1:5196-10077 GCA_023251275.1 Parafilimonas sp.
TTATATCAAATAATTGGAGAGAGACATCTGATTGCTTCTGTAAACTAAACTGAACAGTTGTAAGTGTTCGGGCAGGATTTGGAAATATTTTTATCTTATTCGTTTCTGTCGGTATAATATTTTTTTCAGCAAAAGCAAGATCACTTTTCTTGGAGCTTAATTTTTTTAAAGCAAAAATATCCGGTACCGCAACCGGACCATAATTAAATGTCACAGGATCTGAACTGATGCCGTTTGCAGTTACTACAAGGGAATACGATCCCGCCGGCAAAGTTACGGGCAATACAAATTGAGTGGTATCCTTCAATTTTCCCCTCATTACACCAGTACTATTCCAGTTATAAGTGCGCGCATAATAAACATTTGCAGCCGAAGTAAGGCGAACGATAGGATAGTTGGTTGCCATTTGCCAGTCATCACCATATCCTGCACCCTCTGAAATCCCGTTAAATAAAGTACCGGTAAGTGTATAGGAACTTCCGCCGCCATTATCTTTAACTTTTTTGATTTTTGGTTTTCCTGCCTTAAGTGGTGTTCCACCTGGAGTATAGATATAATAACGTGTTGAGTCCTGGTATGAAAACAGAATTGATCCATCCGGTAAATCGAGCATATTGGTAATATAGCATGGTACATTGGCATTGATACCACCCCCCGGAACATTGATCTTTTTGAAAGAATTATTCTTATAATTAAATTCATAAAATGATGTAGGAGAAGGAAAATGATTGCCTGAAGTAGGGGCAGGCGAAACAGCACAAAGAATTTTCCCGTTAACCATCATAGCTGCGGCTGCATCAGGAGTTCCTCTTCCATTGGGGATATCAGGTCCTGCCATCCATACTCCCGGGCTTGTGTTGCCTGAGGGTGTATAGTAGGCATTATGACCGAGAGAACCAAGAAAGAAAGCACGGCCATCAGGCAAAAGGAAAGCAGCGCCTGTTTCATCACCATAAGGATCGTACAAAGAAACAGGAACTGTGGCATCTGCTACCCATGTGTTCAGCGAGGGAATATATCTTTCTGAATTCGTGGATAAGCGGTCAACAAAGAGAATACTGTTGTCCGCAAGCTTTACCCAAGCCGATTCATTATGAATTCCAAGAGCAGTTGGACCGGCAGAATAAGTGTTTGTTACAGGATCATATATTTGTGTAGTTCTTAAATTTCCTGTTACCAATGCCTGGAGCACACGCCCATCAGGCAGAATTTCAGAATTAGCATCACTGACAACTGCTCCTGGTGCAGGTGTATTGCTCCATGTATCGGTTACGGGATCATAGACCTCTCCAAGCGAACCTCCAGTACCATATTCACCTCCTGCAACATATACTCTTCCATCTTTTAAGACCTGCGATGAAAAATAGAGCCGCGTTTTTTTCATTGGAGCCATAGTTGACCATGCCCCGTTTATATAGCTACCGGATGCATCGGGTGTAAGCTTATACCAGTTTTTGCCATAACCGTCCGACCCACCTGAAAATGTTTTCACCATAACTGTACCATCAGAAAGAAGCAGCATAACCCCACCATTCGCAACCGGGCAATCGGTTGCAACGGGTGTCCACGTTCCCTGTGCATTAGTTTGATCGCTTATAAATGCAGAAATCAGAATCAACAAAATTGCAGAGCAATAAAAAAGATTTTGAGAATTAATCTTTGCAAAAAAGTGCATACGCCTTTTGCCAAAGCTGAATAGTTCAGGTAGAAGTAGCCTCATAGTCGTAAGTTTTGATTGCAGAATTGCTGTCCGAATTTATACAGAATATAATAAAGCAAGTATTTTTTATTTCAGGATTTATCATTATCAGAAAACATTTTTGCCTGGAACATTAAGGCGATCCTCACATTTCTTTGCTAATTCAGATCATAGCATCTCCTTCTTAAACTCAAAGATTAAAGTAAATTTATAAGGATAGAATCTTTAAACCATTTTCAAATTTCTGATCAGTTCTTTTCCAATCAATTTCGCAGAGGTACGTACAGAAATAGTAAAACCAAAGAAAGGCCCGAAATCCTGCCCGGCGGGCATACTTGTAAAAAATAATCCCGGTAAGTTTGTCTGAAAATGTTCATCAAGCACAGGAAAGCCATTGTTCGTGGCAAGTTCTGAAAGAATATTACCATTTGTAAAAAATGGAATTTGAGAAAGGATTACTTTGTATCCGGTCGCAAGGATGATATGATCAACGATGATTTTTGTGTCGTTGTCGAAACTGACATTTAATTCTCCTGTTGTCAATTTCTCGCAAGCAGTCAGTGATGTCCGTGGCCATAATTTTATATCATCTTTCATTATCCGGGGTTCAAGCCAGGGTTCTACTTTCAATCGCCCCTCCGCCCAGAGTTTATCACTTACGGCATCTTTTTCTTCCTGTGAAAGATTACGAAACCATCCTGGGTTATCCGCCATATTATCTACGAGTGAATTTACCCACGACCAATCTGCAGCAGTAAATGAGGGTGATTTATGACGATGGGAAATATGAACAGATGATGCACCTGCTTCATTAAGCAAGGCTGCCCATTCAAACGCACTTTGCCTTCCCCCTAATATCAGGCATCTTTTCCCCCGCATGGCTGTCATGTCAGCAACATCACAGGTGTGAGAAAAAGAGCCTGCTGGAAGTATATTCTCAAACTCAGGCGGTATGTGCATGAAATATTTAAATCCGACAGCAATAACCACATTATCTGCAGCAATAATTTCGCCTCTGTTTGTATATGCATTAAAATGATGATCGCCTGCATAATCAAGCCGATTGATATAAACAGGTAATGGATCAATTTTCTTTTGCTGCTGAAACCACTCAACATAAGAGAGGTAAAAATCTCGTGAAATTGGTTCTGCATCTGCCGGTACAAGATTTAGTGTAGCAAGATAATTTTCAATTGTGCTTTTATTTTCAGAATCAAGATGCCAGTCGCATGCAGAGCGCAGGTACATACCCTGTGGCATATTATTTTTCCAAAACTCCATCGCTTTGCCTGCTATTATAAAATCAATACCGAGGTGTTTTGCATGAGATGCCATCGTAAGACCAAATGGCCCGGCGCCAATGATCAGCAAATCAGTTTTCATATAAATTCATTTTCAAAATTGACCTGTTTATAAAATTTCCATCAGCTCTAAATTAGTTAACATTCTATCAACTGCAAATCTGCAGTTTAATACCCCAGTATTACTTTAACAATCTCTCATGGAATATTTCATCCTGGAAAATGAATGAAAACTTCTTTTCCAGAACAGATATTTCAAACCTGTCAGCAATCATCAATTCACCGTCGCATTGTGCCGGTAAAACTTTATTACATTCAACAATAAATTTTTTGCCTGTGAATGAATTGATGGAAGTAAGGTGCAAATGCCTGCCCTTCTCTATTTTAGGTAATAAGAAAAGCCTCTTGATAACAGACAGAGGCACGCAGGTAATTAAATTCAGTAACCCATCTGTTATGTTTGCATAAGGTGAAATAAAAAAAGCCCCTCCTGTTCTTGATGAATTAGAGATTTCGAGCAGTAATAATTTTTCATTTCTGATCAAATTGCCTTCTGCATAAATGCTGAAATGATGTTCCCGGAACAGGAAAATTTGTTTCAGCACCACCAGAAAATACCCGATATGCCCACCCAGTAAACGAACAGCACGCATGGAACGTAAAATATTTCCATCGAAACCGATTCCAATCGTGTTGACAAATATTTTGCCATTACAAATTCCCGCATCAACCTGTTTAGCCTTGTTATTTAATACAAGCAATAACTGTTCCTCCAATGAAATATCTCCGTATAATTTCCATGCAAAATCATTGCCTGTTCCGCCTTTAAAAATTGCCAGCGGAATTTGAATGTCTCGATATTTATTCAAAAAATAATTCAATGTTCCATCACCGCCAATAATCCATACATTGGAAAATCCGTCAAAGTTATCTGGCCAGATTTCCTTGAAGACAGAATAAGATACTTGCAATTTATCCAAATGCTTTATAATGTGATACCTTATTTTCTCAGGTATTCTTTTACCTGCTTTTGGATTGATGACAACAGCAATTGGACCGGTTTTCATTCAATCAAATGTGATGTTTTTTTTTGATTATTCTCTTTGAAGTCTGTTGGATGAAATATTTTGAATCGTAAAAGGAAAACAAAAAGCCTCTCAGAATACTGAAAGGCTTTTGAATAAATATGGCAGCTACCTGCTCTCCCGCATTGTTTTGCAGTACCATCGGCCATGGGGGACTTATCCGCCTCAGGCGGATCGGAATGGGAAGATATTTACCAGGAATAAATCATACAAAAAAGCCTCTCAGAATACTGAAAGGCTTTTGAATAAATATGGCAGCTACCTACTCTCCCGCATTGTTTTGCAGTACCATCGGCCATGGGGGACTTAACTACTCTGTTCGGAATGGGAAGAGGTGAACACCCCCGGAATAACCACCATAAAAACTTAAGTTGATTAGTTGATCGGCTAATAAGCTGATGGGGAAACATCCCCTTTAACTATATAATTTGTTCAACATTTCAACTGAATAATGTACATATTGGAATTGCAATCTCAAAGAGTTATTGCTTTATTCTCCTTATGGAGATAGAGCAAAATAAAATTAAAGCATACGGGTAATTAGTACTACTTGGCTTTGATGTTACCATCTGTACACCTGTAGCCTATCAACGTCATAGTCTCTGACGACCCTTAAAAGTAAACTCATCTTGAGGAAGGTTTCACGCTTAGATGCTTTCAGCGTTTATCCTGGCCGTACATAGCTACTCTGCATTGCACCTGGCGGCACAACAGATACACCAGCGGTACGTACGACCCGGTCCTCTCGTACTAAGGTCACGTCCACTCAATTTACTAGCGCCCACCACAGATAGGG
>JAHEZC010000046.1 GCA_023251275.1 Parafilimonas sp.
CGGAATTTGCAGATGCTGCAAAGGCTTTTCTTCACTATGCAGCAGCACACTTGCTTTTGCTTTTCGTTTGCGTAAAATTGGTAATAAAGACATGGCGCAAAATAGCCATGTAAAGGCAACGGCAGCAATCACGATGATGCATTTTAAAAAGATATGTCCTTCTTCTGCAAAAACTTTTATTGATTCTTCCGCTACGAGGCGAACATTCAGAAAAACCAATATCAATGCTACAAGCCATGAAAAAAATTTCGTCGGAAGCTTTATCGCAAATTCACCCATCGTTGTTTTATCACTTACAAAATGAATTAAAGGAATAATGGCAAAGCCAAGTTGCAAACTCAATATTACCTGGCTTAATACCAGCAGGTCATCCAGCTTTTCATCGCCATAAATCAGGATCACGAATACTGCCGGAACAATGGCAATCAATCTCGTCATTAATCTCCTTATCCAGGGATTAATGCGCAGGCGAAGGTATCCTTCCATCACGATCTGCCCTGCAAGCGTACCTGTGATCGTGGAGCTTTGTCCTGATGCAATCAAAGCCACTGCAAACAATATTGGCGCTAAAGCCGTACCCAGCATTGGTTGCAGCAGTTGATGCGCATCTTCAATCTTTGCTACTTCAGTATGGCCGGTTGTAAAGAAGACTGAAGCAGCAAGAATCAGTATTGCCGCATTTACGAGGAAAGCTGCATTTAAGGCAATGGCAGTGTCAATAAAATTATATTTCAACGCCTTCAAAATTCCTTTCCGGTCAGGCCTTATTTTTCTTGACTGCACCAATGCCGAATGCAGGTATAAATTGTGCGGCATCACCGTGGCGCCAATAATACCCACAGCAATATACAATGCTTCATTATTGAGTGCGGAAGGCACGAAGCCTTTCACCACTTCTCCAAAATCCGGCCGGGCAAAAATTAATTCAATTAAGAAAGAAACACCGATAGTAGCAACGAGGGCAATGATAAATGCTTCCATTTTTCTCATGCCATATCGCTGGAGTATGAGGAGGATAAATGTATCAAGTACGGTGATCAGCACTCCCCATAACACGGGCAGACCGGTCAATAAATGGATGCCTATTGCCATTCCCAGCACTTCTGCGAGGTCGCATGCGGCAATTGCCAGTTCCGCCAGCACATATAAACTGAAATTCACGAGTTTGGGATATACTTCGCGGTTTGCCTGTGCAAGATCCCTTCTTCTTACGATGCCCAGTCTTGCACTCAGGCTTTGCAAGAGGAGGGCCATCAGGTTGCTCATCAATAAGACCCAGATCAGCTTATAGCCAAACCTTGCACCGCCCTGCAGATCGGTTGCCCAATTGCCTGGATCCATATAACCTACGCTCACAAGATATGCGGGCCCCAGGTAAGGGAGCACTTTGCGCCATCCCGGTTTATGCCTTGTTACATCAATGCTTTCATGCACTTCGCTTAATGAGTTATCAGTATGGTATCTTTGAAACATAACAAATATTTCTATTTTGGTGATCAACAAGAGGCTCACCTTTACTGCTTCTGACCATTGAAATAATTAAACCATTCAATAAGCAATATTCAATTTTCCAATAAACTTTAATCCTGTTTTTACATCTTCCTTCTTGCCTAATAACTTATCCCTTCCATCAACTACAACGGCTTTACATTTAATGCCTGTGCCAATTGCTTACTTATATTTACCGCCGGCTTGTTTCTTATTTTTAATTCAAAAGAATTATCAAAACCAAATTTTCTTTTTACTTCGAGCTTTGTTCCGATATGAATATTTTTGTGCTGCAGGAGCTCGAGCAGTTCAGATGACTGGCTGTTAACCGCAGTAACTTCCGCCTGCGTGTTCAATGGCAATTCAATCAGTTGAATATGGTGCTGCATGCTCATTTTGCCATTGTTATCCGGAATAGGATCGCCATGGGGATCAAACTTAGGGTGATTGAGAAAAAAATCCAGCTTATCTATCAGTTTATGGCTTCGTACATGTTCGAGTTCCTCAGCCACCTCATGTACTTCATCCCAGCCAAATTGCAGCTTGCTTACAAGGAAATATTCCCAGAGACGATGCCGCCTGATAATACTTAATGCTACTTTTTTTCCTTCTATGCTCAGATGAAAACCTTTGTACCTTTCATAATGGAGCAGTTTCTTGGCTTTGAGTTTTTTAAGCATGTCAGTTACTGAAGCCGGTTTTGTATGGAGCATTCCTGCCAGTTCATTGGTAGTAACGCTGCCGTCAGCCTGCTGCAGGTGGTAGATAGCCTTAATATAATTCTCTTCTGACTGTGAAAAATTAGAGATCACTCAAATAAATTTTAGACAAACCTAAAAAATTATCTTGTATATTGTTATATCTAAAACATATATTTATCAAAATAATCCGTTATGCCCTGCAGATGGGTCATTTATTTGATAGTGATTGCGTATGCCGCCTGCGATGGTCATAAAAATGACCTGGCAGGAGAAGCCCCGGTTGATCCCGAAGTATTTAAAGCAGCCTTTCCTGTGCTGACACTCCAGAAGGCATTTTATGACACTTCCATTTATAAAATTGCCGATACTGTTACAATCAGTTATACTGTCTTTACCCAGTTTGTACCGGACTCTTTATTGAAGAAAAAAAATGAGAAACCTGTGAAAACTGTTATTCACCCTGTAGGCAGAATTGAAAGGGCAAATGAACTATACCTGCTTGCAAATTTTATTCAGGGCAAAAAAATTAAACTGGTCACATTTGTATTTGATAAAAAATTCAGGTACCTCGCAACACTTGAGTTGCTGAACAACTACAGCGATGATGAGTATATGTATGCTGTATTGATTAACAGCGAGCCCACTTTTATCATTGTTCGTCAGAAGACCGGTAAAGAAAATAATGTTTTATATACGCGTAATGGTTTCGGATACAACAAAGCGACTCATGATTTTATTGTTGTATTGAACGATACGAACGAAGATCTGAAAAAGCAGAGTGAGATTATTAACCCGATTGATACATTACCGCGGCACAATAAGTTCAGCGGGGATTATGTGCAGAATAAGAAAAATTTTATCTCCTTACGCGATGGCAGGGATAAAGATGTATATTTTTTCTTTATTCATTTTGAAAAAAATGATGGTGCATGCAACGGCGAGCTGAAAGGCGAAATGAAAATGCGTAATGCTGCCAATGGATACTTTCAGAAAAGCGGCGATCCATGCATCATTGACTTTAGTTTTGAGGACAATGAGATCACGGTGAAAGAGAGAGGTAATTGCGGTAATCACCGCGGCATAAAATGTTTTTTTAATGATTCATACACGAGGAAAAAAGAGAAGAAAACAAAATAAGCTAATGGTCTTTCTGCATTGCTAATGATCAAAAAAAATTGTTTTGGCTTCATGGCTGCCTGGTGTGCTTAGTAATTCATTTTTTGTTTTGGGGCGAATGTTATCAAGCCATTTGAAGCCGCGCAGCTTCATATCTTCATGATTAACCTGCCGCATCGGAAATGTAGTGCCGACAAGATTCACACGAAACACAACTTTTTGCGGTTTTTTATTTTCGAAGTACATATCAATTACATCGGCGGTGGCCCGATTAACGCCTATGTATTTATTATAGTCATCCTGCGCGTAATAAATACTTTCTGCATTTCCTTTTGCCCGCATGTAATTTATATTGCCATCTTTAAAATACCCGTTGATGGTGCGTCCCTTTACCTGGTTGAAATAACTTGCCCCCACCTTATTAATTAAAAGAGCATTCTCAAACACATGCATGCGTTTTGGTTTTTTGTTGAGCGTATATAAATAAATGGTATCGCCGATGATTTGATTTTCCTGCGCCCATACAACAGGGCTTTTGAATAAACGAAAAACGGAATCTTCGCCGGAATAAAATAAGCTGTCGCCGACTGCCTGCAGAGAGTCAGAAAAAATACGTACGTGGTAATACGCTTCAAAAAAACGGTTGGTACTGTCCTGGTCAGTTTGCGCAGAATCTCTTGCGGGTAATGAATCAGAAATCACGGGAACTTTCCTGTATTTACGGAGCTCAGATAGTTTGGCTGAATAAAGTGTGTCTGCGGCAATAAAAATTGAATCCTGATCCTGCTTAATGACCATCACCGGCTTTTCTGTTGCAAGAAAGGAACCTTCTTTCCTGTTGCTTTTTAAATTGTCAGCATATATGGTCACATGCTGGGCAGTGTCTTCATAGATTACATTTCCGCTTGCTTCGCCAAAGCCTGTGGAGTCATCGTTTGCGACTTTATCGGCAACAAGGAAAGTGGTACTATCCTGGATTTCAGGGCGGCTGCCGAAATATGCTTTTTTATTTTTCAGATCGTAGTAACCTTCTTTGGTGAATATCTTCCTGTGTGCACCGCTTGTTATTTCAGCAGGCACTATAAACGTTGCTATATCTGAATAAGTGTTGTATAATAACGTATCCGTTTTTACCGTATAATTTGTATCAACCAAGAATACATTTTTTTTAAAATATACATCTCTTGTTTCACCATAATAATAACCCTCTTTACTTGTGAGCACAGTTTTATTGTTTACAACTTTACCACCGGTAGTATAAATGCCGATTTTCGTATTGAGATCATATAAAAGCTCATTGGTGGTCAGGACACCTTTTCCATCTGTAAGCTTCACATTTCCGTTGAGATAAGCTTTCTTATCGTTGCCGGTATATTTTAAATAGTCTGAATAAGTATGTACACTGTCAGCATCGTTAATATGTACGTGGCCAAAAGCTTCAAGCATGTTTTGAGTTTTGTTGAGAACCACGCTGTCGCAGTAAAAAAGAGTATTTCCCTGGCGTATGATGACATTTCCGACAGCAGACTGGAATTCCGTTACTGAATCTATTTTTTTATAATTGAGCCTTTCTGAATTAATAATGAAAATTTGCTTTTTTGCTGAAGTATCACGTGCAGCGGGTTGTTGTGCTTTTGCAACACTGCATATCATCAATATCCAGAAAAAAGAATGTAATATTTTTCGGAGAATCATTTTTTCGGCGATGAATTACTGCTGTCTTTCAAAGGAGCTGTTAAATAATCTCCTTTATCTTTTTTCCCAAACACAGAAATATTCACATAGCGTTTGGGATGTACACGAAGATCATCAGCAAGCGTATTTAAACTGCGCACTGTATTGTTAATACTATTGTATAATTCTTTATTGTTGATAAGCGCTCCAAGAGTACCGTCCTGTGAATTAAATTTCGTCATTACGTCGTTGAGTTTAGTTATAAAGGCTTTGAGCTGATTGACAGCTCCATCAATATCTGCTTTTGATAAATTCTTCGTAGTGGTTTGAAGATTGGCGAGCACACTGTCTATCCTGTCATTATTATCCGCAAGATTTTTGGTGAAGCTGTTCACATTGTTGAGTGAGCCTGCCAATGCACCTGTTTCTGTATTGAGCAGTTTTTGTAAAGATGCTGTGGAGGTTACAATGCCTGCAGTTGCCTTATTCAGATTAGCAAATATGCTTTGCAGATTCCCTTTTGTATTCGGGTCAAATATTGAGTTTATATTCCTCAATACTGAATCGAGTGAAAGCATTGTGAGCTTCAATTGTGCAGTAACAGGATCAATTTTCGATGAGATGTCATCAAACATGTCCTTGCTCTCTGCACTGGCAATAGTATCGCCTGATTTCAGGTATTTACTGCTGTTTCCCAACCGGATATTCAAACTGGGACTGCCTAACAGGTTACCTTCAATAGAGGCTACGGAATTATCAGGTATATTATAGGTTTCATCAAACTTTATTGTTACAATCAGGCTGCCAAGGTTTGAACCTTCCGTTTCGATTTCATACACCCTGCCTACTTCGAATCCATTAATAAATACAGCATTGGATGTCATCAGTTTTTTTGCATTACTGTATTTAGTATAAACAAAAAAGCCTGTCTTAAACATAGTTCTTCCTTTCAGAAAGTTAAAACCCAGGATCAGCAGGGTTACAGAAATTGCTGTAAGCGCTCCTATTTTGGTTTCGTTTGATACTTTCATGAAAACCTGTTATTTAAAAATATTATTAGTTTATAAAAAAGGATTCAATGTTATAACGGGTGTATAAGAGACAAAAATAAGGGATAATAATCAAGGCATGTATAAAGCACAGTTATCATTTATTTTTCTGTGCGGTGTCTCCAACATTCACTAATGTATGAGTTTCGAGAGAATACCTGTAGCGTTTCAGCGCTTTCACAATTACTTCGGCAGTTTCCTGCTGGCCTTTTTCACTGTTCAGATATTCTTCTTCATCTTCATTGGTGATGTAACCTGTTTCAACGAGAATACTCGGCATGGCGGTAGCCTGCAATACCCAAATGCCTACCTGTCTTTGAAGTGCATCGCGGGTAGCCCGGCCGATTTTACTGAATTCATCTTCCACTGTAAGTGCAAGGTTTGCGCTGCGCTGAAAATATTGCTGTGTTTTCAATGAATAAAGGATCATTTTTTCCGGTGAGTCCGGATCAAAATCATTTATCTGCTTTGCCATAGCGCTGTCTATATACAGAGATTCATTTTCACGCATAGCAAGTTCCTTGTCATCATTTTTATGTGCTGCCCATATATAGGTAGAAGCACCTTGTGCAGGATTAGGAGTTGTCCAGTAATGGTATTGCGGAACTTTACGGGTACGTTTTTTTCTTTTACTGCCTTTGCCTGTATAATACGTTTGCGTTTTATAACCGATGAACTCACTGTGACGAATTGGACTTGCATAGTCGCAGTGTATGGAAATAAATAAATCTCCCCCGGCGGAATTGGCTTTACTTGCTTTAAGAGGAGGCGGATCAAAAACATCAGTTGTTCTCGTCATTACCACATTTACATCAGGCATGGCTTCATTAATCGCTTTTTGCAGCCTGAGCGCTATGGCAAGCGTAATGTTTTTTTCATAAGAATAACTTCCCTGTGCACCAAAATCTCTTCCGCCATGACCTGCATCAACTACAATTGTGCGCAAACCGCTTTTTTGATATCTGACAACCCGTGATGTGGTATGAAGAGAGAAAGAAGTAAAAAGAAAAATAAGGCTTATGTGTGATACTGATGATATGATTTTTTTTTGTGCCATTGCTGAACATTACTTATTTCCATTCTTGTCGGCGGATGCCTGCGGATCTGTACTTAAAGTTTCCAGTTTTATTTTGTACTTCAATATTGCCCTGAGCACGCAGTCGCTTATCTCTTCCTGCCCGATCTCACTGTTGAGGTAATTTTCTTCGGAAGGCGTGCAGATGAATCCTGTTTCAACGAGGATGCTTGGCATGGCAGTTGCCTGGAGCACCCAGATACCTTCCCAGTCTCTTTGCTTCACACCGAGATTCACCCGGCCTGCTTTTTCAAATTCTTCCTGTATAAAGTCAGCCACCATTTTGCTGTTGGCAAAATATTTTTGTGTACGCAGCGAAGCTAAAATTTTCGCTTCGGGACTTTCGAAATATTGAAAAGTGCTATCCACCTTTTCTCCATACATTTCCTGTTCGTTATCTTTTACAAATTTTTGTTTTGCTTCGTTCCTGTCTGAAGCCCAGATATATGTTTCCGTTCCTTTTACTATACCAGGCAATTTATAATATTTTACAATCGGCACAGTACGCGTTTTTGCAACTTTTTTTTTCGAGCTTCCTTTTCCTGTGTAAGTGTAATATTTTTCCTTCCTGTATCCTGTAATTTTTTTGCTGTAAGGATGTTGTGCATCATTCACGTGTATTGCTACAAAAAGGTCTCCGTGATTTTCATTGGCCATTTTTGCACGATACCTGTTTGCAAGATCTTTATCATCCATATTATTGGGAAGATACCGGTCTGTTCTTGTATAAATGATTTTACAATCAGGAAGAGCCGCTTCCAATTTTTTCCCCAATCTCAGTGCAATGGCAAGTGTAAGATCCGATTCGTTGCTGTATTCACCCTGTGCACCCGGATCGGGCAATCCATGACCGGCGTCAATTATAATGGTCTGCAATGCCGGTTTTTGAGTATGTTTTACCGGAACGAGCCACGATGAAATGAGTACGGATAAAATTGCGAAACAGAAAGCAATGATTAAATATTTTTTCAACATAATTCCATTTCGGTTAAAAGGATTCTTCACAAATCATTTATGCATTATAGACTATTTTTGTTTTACTACTTATGCTGAGAAGTTGTAAAGTTAACAGAAAATATTTTTTTGCGGGGCCCGGAATCATTCTTCTGCTCGTTATAACGTTTAGCATGCAGGCGAAAGATAAAAGTTTTTATTTTTTTTTCAAATCATTAACATCATTTTCAGACACTGCAAGCCCATCGGGTAATAACATAACGTTCAACGATACCATTCCGGAAAACAACGATACCATTTTTAACAATAATACGGATACTTCTATTGTATCAACAGATACTGTAAAAAAAGTTTTTATTGATACATTGGAATTTTCTAAAGATTCACTGGATGCACCGATCAATTATTCTGCTGATGATTCTGGCGTGCTCGTTATTTCATCAAAACAAATGTTTTTATATGGGAAAGGGAATGCAAAACACCAGGATATGCAACTGGAGGCTGCAGTGATACAATATGATCAGCAAACACAGTTGATAACTGCTTATGGAGGAATAGATACTGCTACCAATAACCCGTTGAATAAAGCAAAAATCACACAGGCAGGCTCGGAATCTATTAGTGATACAATTAAGTTCGACTTAAAAACTCAAAAGGGTATTACCAAAAATACTTTTTATAAAGAGGGGGATATTTTTGTTCATGCAGAAACGGTTAAAAAAATTGACAAGGATATTGCGTATGCCCTGCGGGGAAGATTTACAACCTGCAACCTCGATACGCCGCATTTTGATTTTCGCGCAAAAAAGCTAAAACTCATCAACAACAAAATCGCCGTATCAGGCCCGGCATACCCGGAGTTTGAAGGCGTGCCTCTGCCAATTGCGATACCATTCGGTATTTATCCTTTGAACCGGGGAAGGCATTCAGGCCTGCTTGCTCCGCAACTCGCCACTAATGACAACCTGGGGCTGGGCCTCGAAGGATTAGGGTACTATAAAGTACTCAATGATTACTGGGATGTTACAGTACGTACAAACATTTATTCGTATGGCGGATGGAACCTTGATTTACGGCCTGAATATTATAAACGTTATAAATACCGGGGCAGCTTAGACCTTGCTATACAAAAAACAAAAATTCTCAACACGAGTGGCTTATCCAAACAGGAGTTCACGGAGTCATCAGGCTTTTTTATCACCTGGAGCCATTCTACAGACATGAGGTCAAGACCAGGTACAAGCTTTACCGCGAATGTAAGAGCCGGAAGTACAAAGTATAACCAGTATTATCCCAATGATGCATTTCGCAATTACCAAAACCAGCTAAGCTCATCCATTACTTATTCTAAAACATGGGCACAGGGGAAATATAATTTAAGCGTAGCTGCCAGCCACGATCAGAATAATAATCTTGGCCTCATTAATGTGCGACTTCCTACTGTAAATTTCGCTGCGACCACTATTTATCCCTTCCAGAAAAAAGACCAGGTAGGCAGCCCGAAATGGTACCAGAAATTAGGCATATCATATACGGGCACTTTTCTTAACCAGTTTTCTTTTTACGATTCTGCTTTTAACCTGAAAAGGCTGCTCGATACAGCACAATGGGGGGCAGAACACCGCATACCCATTACATTATCTTTACCGCCGTTGGGGCCATTCATTATATCGCCATCGGTTTCGTATTCGGAGAGATGGTACGGCCAGTTGATAGACCGGGTATGGAATGATTCAACCCGTAAGGTAGATACGCTTGTGCATCGTGGATTTTATACTGCAAGAGAAGTGAATTTCGGCCTTTCACTGAACACACGCATTTTCGGTACTTTTAACTTTCCCAAATCAAAAGGTATAACGGCAATAAGGCATGAGATAAAACCATTTATTGGCCTCAATTATAAACCCGACCTTGTACAGCAATATTATAAAAACGTGCAGGTAGATACCACCGGAAAGTATATATACCGTTATTCACAATTACAGG
>JAHEZC010000538.1 GCA_023251275.1 Parafilimonas sp.
ACTTTAGTCGCTATTCTTACCGATCAGGATAACAGAAGTTTTTATACTTGTTTATGTATCATTTTCCGGGTTTATCCCCGAACAAAATTTTAAAAAATCCGCCTTCCCTCTGGCATGGTAGTTGACTTAAAATTTTCTGAAGTTGTATGCCGTATCCTTCCATACTATTTGCAAAGTTTTGTTAACCTATAATTGTTCATTTTATAAATGCTAAGTATGAAAAACACAAAAGCAGGCATGGCGGTATTAACGGTACTTGCAGCGGGATTATTTGCTTTCTCATTGTTTCAGGATGGATCCATTAAGGGGAAGGTAACTCCCTCTGATGCGGCCATTCAGGTATGGGCGCTTTCCGCGTCCGATACACTGAAGGCACCGGTTAACAATGGCAATTTTGAAATACCGGCAGTTAAGCCCGGTACTTACAAAATGTATGCAGATGCAAAAGATCCGTA
Organism: Parafilimonas sp.; assembly: GCA_023251275.1. Lineage (GTDB taxonomy): Bacteria > Bacteroidota > Bacteroidia > Chitinophagales > Chitinophagaceae > JAHEZC01. The sequence goes on from JAHEZC010000538.1 coordinate 456, forward strand.
TAAAGATGTGGTGAAAGATGATGTGCAGGTATCCGATGGTGCGCCTGTGGACCTCGGGGAAATAAAACCGGAAAAATAGCTTTCCATTTTCACACGGTCAGAGTATATGTGAAAAAAGCAGTTGATAGTATAAATGCAACTGCTTTTTTGATTCTTCTCTTCTCCGCAGATGCAGTAATCTATTTCATGATTGCGTATCATAAAGCAATTTTAAAGCTATTGTGATTTTTCCAGTAAACCCGGTGGTTTACTAAATTGTTGATTCAAATAAACATCCTTAAAGGTTCCTGTCATCTGCTTCAATGTACAATTTATTTGGCTGCACCATTTTTTCTATTTCGTGCCATATATCATTGAAAATTGCTTCGGGAGTACGGTTCCCATCAGTAATAAAAACTTTTTCTTCCCGGCTTAGCTTATTGAAAGCTTCAAGGTATTTTGCTCTTACACTAGCGAGGTTTTCCAGCGTTTCATACAATTCTGTCGTGTTGCGGTTTTCATTCAGTCGCTGCATGCAGATTTCAGGAGGCACATCTATAAAAACAGTTAAATCAGGACGAAGCAGGCCGGCGCTTAACGAATTTGCTTCAATCACCCAATTCATATCCATATACACGCCATGATAGGCATAAGATGAAAAATAATACCTGTCGCAGACAATGGTGTATCCCTCTTCCAGTTTCATTAAAATTCCATTTGTTTTATTTAAGAGGTGATCCAGGCGGTCGGCAACAAAAAGCGCCGCAATAGTTCTGTGATCCGCTTCAATTCTTCCTTTAAAAATATTCCTGATCATTGATCCCACCGGGCCGTCAGTAGGCTCAAAAGTGCTATGCACTTTATAGCCCGTCGTTTTAAGTTTTTCTGAAAGTAATTTTGCCTGCGTGCTTTTTCCGCTTCCGTCAATACCTTCAAAGACTATAAAAAAATCCTTTTTCATTTTTACATCAGTTTCAATGGTGCAGTTCCCGGCTCCTGTTTTCATTTGTTCAGTGATTTGCTAAAGATAAAACTATTGAAGTTGTATTTTGTTGTTAAGATGAAGGGTAAGTAATTTGTGATGAAGCTGCTGCAAAATTTCAGACCTTTTTGGAAAAATAAGCAGGACGAAATTTTCGGTCAATAGTAACTTATCACTGGATGTTATACAATATGCGATATTGTAAAATTTATGCTTCTTAATTCACCACCGCTATTGCCATGCCGTCATGTTCTTTTGCTCCGACGGTTTGTATAATTACAGCCGTAACAGCATCATTGGCGGCAAGTATTTTATTAAAGCGCTGCGCACCCATCACCATTTCATCATTACTGTTATCATTAAGCACTTTGCCTTCACGGATAACATTATCGGCCACGATAAGCGTTCCCGGCTTTGCCAGCCGCAATGCCCATTGAAAATATTCCACGTAAGGAGGCTTATCTGCATCAATAAATATCATGTCAAATGGAGCAATACCCTCTGTTTCTATTTGAGGCAGCAGGTCAAGCGCTTTCCCGATACGGATGTCAACAAGAGAAGCTAAACCCATATGATCAATATTCTTTTGCGCTACTGCAGCATGACGAGGATCGAGTTCAAGCGTGATAAGCCGGCCATTCGCAGGAAGCGCTCTTGCCAACCAGATAGTACTGTACCCCGCCAATGTACCTATCTCCAAAATTTTCTTTGCATGGCAGAGACGAGCCAGGATATGAAGAAATTTTCCCTGCACTGGTGATACGCTTATCTGCGGAATATTGGCTTCGTCAATTGACTGTTCAGTGGCAGCCAATGCCTCATCGTTAAGAGAAAAAAGATGGCTGATATAGGAGTCTACGCTTGAAAAAATTTCATTTTTCATTATAAAAACATTAGATTTTTTGTAACGATAAAAATGATTGGCTTTCTTTTAAGAGATGAAGATAAGATTTTTTGTTTCGCTTTATTCATAGGCTGTAGTTGAAGCAATTTGATCTGAATATAGAGAAAGCAAGATGATTGAGAATAATATTCATCTATTTTTTTGCTTTCAAAAGAAATTATAGTTGAACGATATTATCCCTGCCGAAACTTATATAAACAGGATGCCTTTTGTTGGCAACATACTTGCTTATTAAGGTAATCAGTTTGTCAATAATTTTTAATTTTTTTTTAATAAATAATTATTGTTTATCAATAAATATTTACTGATATTTGCACTATCAAAATAAAATAACAATGAAAACAAGAACAAAAAACATTTTAGTGATCCTCAGGATCCTGGCTTTT
>JAHEZC010000047.1 GCA_023251275.1 Parafilimonas sp.
CTCATTTGAAAGAAGCCTGCTCAAGTCTTTTTGTTTTTCAGAAGTAGGGTGTGTGGTGCTTTGGGGATCACTTTGCGTATCTATCTGCACATAACGCATAAATCTTTCTGCTGCCGTAAATGAATAATGCTGAAACATAACGCTAAATTTAACCGGCAAATTAATAAAACAATATGCATCGCAAACCGCTAATTCCTTTCGGATGGCTGAGGGCCTTTATTTTTGTGTTACTTTTTATACTTACTTCGGCTGCATCTGTTTTCATTGCACGAAAAATATTTGGACCAACACCCTTTTCCTCTTTAATGCTGCAATCTTTAAAGGGTTTCACATTTTATTACAGTATCAGCACTATTGGGGTTGTTCTGATGGTTGTCCTGCTTCGGTTATATGTTGATAGAAAACCTTTTTACAGCCTCGGATTTGCGTGGAGCAGCAATAAGCATTACGCATGGTCAGGGTTTTTTTGTGGTATTGTTTTATTAGGTCTCGGCACATTATCATTAGTTTTCCTTGGTTATTTAAAATTCACCGGCAGCAGTTTAAATATCGGCAACCTGTTTTATGGATTGATTTTATTTATAATTGTTGCATTGTCTGAAGAAATTATTTTTCGCGGATACATTCTGCATAACCTGATGCAATCGGTGAACAGATTGGCTGCATTATTTATTTCATCTTTGGTGTTTGCGTTGTTTCACATTGGTAATCCCGATGCAGGATTGCTGCCTATTCTCAGCATTTTCGTTGCTGGTTTTTTACTCGGTATCAATTATATCTATACCCAGAATTTGTGGTTTGGAATTTTTCTGCATTTTAGCTGGAACTTTTTCCAGGGGCCTGTTTTGGGCTACCAGGTAAGCGGATTTCAAACCGGTGGCTTACTGTTTCAAACATTGGATGGCCCTCCATTACTTACCGGGGCCGATTTCGGATTGGAAGGGTCGTTGATCAACCTTGTATTTACAGCAGCAGCGGTGATGGTTTTTGCAAAATATTATAGCCAAACAAGTCGGGAAAGTCGGTAAGTCGGGAGAGTCAGAAAAGTCAGAAGATCCGGAGAGTCAGGAAAACAAGGAAAGATTTTTTTACGTAATAATGGGACTTTTATCCTTTCTGACTTTCGGTCTTTTTGACTCCTGACTTTTCAGACTTTTTTAATTTCCCCTTTGTATAACAAAAATTATCTTCTTATCTTTCATGCTCATAACCCCAAAATACTGCGTATGAAAAAAGCAATCATTGGCGCCATTGTCGGCGGTCTCTTAATTTTTATCTGGCAAACGTTATCCAACACTGTGCTCAATCTTCACCAGGATGCAGCTCAGTACACACCTAAGCAGGACAGTATTATGAATTTTCTCAATGCCCAATTCACAGAAACCGGGCAGTATGCTATGCCGATGGAAGCGCCGGGTGCAAGCATGGATGAACGGGAAAAGCTTATGAAATCCATGGAAGGCAAGCCCTGGGCTATTGTTTCGTATCACAAAGCCTATACTGCCAGTATGGTGATGAATATGATAAGAACGCTTATAACAGATATTGTTGTTGTTTTACTGTTCTGCTTAATTCTTTTAGGGCTGAACAAACCACGGTTCGGGCCCATTTTACTTTCATCCTTATTTATGGGTGCTATAGCTTATTTCAACATTGGTTATACACAGCATATATGGTATGAAACACCGGGTCAGAATGGAGAACTTACAGATGCTTTAGTAAGTTGGGGTTTATGCGGAATATGGCTGGGCTGGTGGCTTCCACGAAAGTAGATCAAACATCACAGGTTTCAGAGCTTGCCCTGTTCGACGCTTATTTATACTTTGGAGCCAGTGAATAAATGGATCTATCAATATGACCCCGGTAAAATAATCAACGGGCTTTTGCTTTTTATGTCCATTAGCTCCAGATCAAATTCAAGGTCTTCACCTGCAAGCGGGTGATTGGCATCAAGAATAACGTTATCGTCAAATATCTCTGCGATCACTACAGGAAAATTTTGTCCTTCTCTGTCGCTCATATTCAGCGTCATGCCTACTTCCGGTTGAATGTCTGCGGGAAAATGGCCTTTGGGAAATTGCATCAGCAGATCATCCTGCCTGTTACCATATGCCTGCTCAACCGGAATGAGAATAGTTTTTTTATCCCCAACGCTCATTCCCATCACTCCCGTTTCAAAACCCGGTATCACTGCGCCTCCGCCAACTTCAAACTCAAGCGGTTCGCGGCCTTCACTGCTGTCGAAGATAGTACCATCCGTGAGCCTGCCATGATAATGCACCTTCACTGTATCGCCATTTTTTACCTGCTGCATAGAAAATATTTTGCCTGAAAAATCTGAGGGCAAAGTAAGTTCAATAAAGTGAAAAGCAAAAATTTCAGCCGCATAGTTCATGACTATTCTGCTGAAAGAATGGATTTATCATTTGGAAAGATTTACCGGAAGAGGGAATCGTATGATCAACCGGCAAAAATATACTCTTCCATTTTATACAAATCAACGCCGTATCAATATTTCGTAAAGAAAAAACCATCAAGCAATTTTTAAAAACTGCACGATGCTATTACTTTCTCACTATTGAATAACAGCTTTCCGGTTGACAATATCTGTTGATATTTTTTTGCCCTGCCAATTGGTAATCAATGCCATCATCAGGGCTATCCCCCACCACAATATGACAAGTATGATATCCAGCCTTGCAGCATTTTCACCTTCAAATAAGCCAAAATATATCCGGGCAATGATATTGTTGGAAGCAAGCAGCAAAATGCAGATCACTACACTGCCTTTTGTCGCCTGGATGATCGCGGTCAGAATTATGGCATGAGCAATTCCTTTCACCAATTCCATTATGGTTATTTCTCCTGTAAGGATCAATGGCAAATTCCATATACTCCAGATCAATCCCATAAGCAGTCCGGTTACCAATACAGGGTACCGCTCCAGTAATCGCGGCGTAGCAAAACCTCTCCATCCGGACTCTTCACACAAAATCCAGACAAGCGGCAACAGGAAAGCGGGACGGAAATTTTCCAGGAAACTCTTCCAGATATAATCGTTACCATGCATCGCCGTTGCGCCTATCATCAGGTTGATAGTACTCGCCATTTCTTTAATGAATATTGGCAAGATCAGCGCAATGGCATACCACCACCACCTGACACGCCAATGAATAATTCTGAGCAGCCATTGCTTTAACTCTTTTATCCCGATAGCAGCGCTTACCACTAAAGCTGCTGCCAACGGGGCAAATACAAAAACCTGGAATTGAAATCCGGGATTATAAATTCTCACCACCCAGGGTATCCATCCGATGGCAAAAGCAAGAATAAAAAAAGATAGCATTGGTGCTATCCTGATTAGTTTGAACATATTAAAAAAAGTTGGGGTTTGGAGATATTGTTTATTGCTGTAAAGTTTAAAAAAATATTTCGATATTTCCAATAACCAACCAGGATTTTTATCTCATCCGCAAGGCCTTTATTATTGATCTGAAATTTCTATTCCGGTTTCTGCAGGTATAAGCTAATGCAACGGCATAGAAAAAGAGAAGATATCAGGGGGATGTTTATATAAAAAATGTTTTTGTCAGAGAGATGTTCTATTTAGATGATTTACAAAAAAGTTTTAATGAAGGCCCGATAGTACTTCGACCATGGATTGCTTTTCTGCGGCCGATAAGCTGTCTTCAATATATTTATGAAGATGGGGAGTATTTTTAGCAAGTATGTTATTTTGTTTGGCAAAAAGCCGGCAAAAGGTACAAACAGCAAGATGTTTCCATAATTGAAAGCACTGCCAAAGAGAAAGTTTGCTTTCTTCTTTTTTTGTAATAAAATCAGTTGCCTCTTTACAGCTTATCATGTTGCAATTTTAGCTTGTAAACCAATTTTTTTCAAGGCACGAACGAAGCTGTAACTTTGCCCTGTGTATCAGCACCCAGTAGTTCGACGCAGTTAAATTAAGTTCCTTACAGATTTGTTCGCTGTCAAGGCCATCAAGATATTTCATGGTAAAAACAGCATTCTGAATGTCCTTCAGCTTCTGCCTGCATTTATTCAGTACCTCATAAAATTCTTTTCGCTCAATGGGCTGATTATAATCAATATTCCAATCCTGCGGGTAAGCCCTTTTTGCCCAGTGACTGTCTTCGTCAAAAAAAGAATCACCATCATCAGCACCGGACAGGCTTTCAGTCAGGCGTGTAGAAGCCTTCCTGTAATAATCAATAATTTTATTTTTGAGAATGGTGAACAACCAGTTCTTCTCGGAAATCTCTCCTTTATAGTTATCGTAGTTGCGCCATGCAGCAAGAAAAGTTTCCTGCACCAGGTCTTTGGCGACTTCTTTATCATTCACACGCGGCAGGGCAAAGCGGTAGAGCATATCGCCGTACTCATTTACCCATTTGTCAGCGTCCAATTGTGATGACATGCATCAAATATATGCATTGTATAAGCACAATGTCAGTCGGCATTAAGACAATTCGTTTATGATGACACACAATTCTACCAATCAAGGTTATTTTCTTTAAGTAGTAAAGTGAAAAAGTGCTGTTAAGTTTGAATGGCATCTTGAAAAAAACTTCCATGGAGTTAGGCATCATCAGAATAAATTTAAATACAGTCAAGATAAATAAAATATGCCCTTTTCGACCATACACCAATTCTTCTTTTCCAAAAATATAGTTGCTGTTCTGGAAAGGGGGTGGCAAACTTGCCTGTGCGTGTCAGGTTTTGGTTTTTATATGCAAAATATAACCTTTAGCATCTCATTAATTAAAACCTTTCTAAGATGCGTTACTTCTGCTTATTTCTGTTTGCTTTTATTAATTGCTCACAAAAAGAAAATTCAATTAATAATAAACCAATTGTTTCTGTATCAGTATTAAACCAAAATTCACAATACGAATTCCCTCTCTACGATACTATGAAAATGCGCCTTCACCATTACAGAAAAATGATCGCATCCTCAACTGTAAGTAGAAATTATGATTCACTTGAAAAATTTTTTGTTTCAGTTGTTGTTGATTCAATTATTCCTTACTGGTATGGCACAGTATGGGATTTCAATGGCACAACACAGATACCTCGTAAAGGTACAATTGCCTGTGGGTATTTTGTAAGCACCGTATTGCGTGATGCAGGCATTCCTTTAGACAGGGTCAGAATGGGTCAGGCGGCTTCTGAAATCATGACCAGGCAATTATCTAAAAAAAATGATATAAAAATTTTTTATGATGTGCCTTTGGATACTTCATTATCATTTGTCAGAAAAAAGGGTCCCGGGCTATTTATTGCAGGGCTCGATTATCACATAGGTTTTTTGTATTACGATGGCATTACTATATGGTTTATTCACGCTAAATGGATAAATCCAAAAGCGGTTGTAAAAGAAGAAGCACTTCGTTCCGGCGTTCTGTATTATTCAAAATACCTGATGATTGGGAAAATAAGCAATAATAGAAAGCTTCTGGAGCGTTGGATCTTTTCAGAAGAATCACAAGGATCACGTTAATTGTTGAAACATGTTGACTTTTTATCTGCCTCCATTCCAAAACAAACATCAGGAAAAAATGTTGTTTTCTCTCTTCAATTAAAAACTTGCTTTATTTTCGACGCCTATAAATTATTTTATGAGATTATTGATTGATATGGATGAGGTGATGGCCGATGCCATTTACCGTTTTCTTGAATGGTACGAAAGAGACTTTGGTGTGCGATACACGAAGGATGATTTAGCAGGAACAAAACTTTCTGAGATTGTTCCGAACGATCATAAGGCTATTGTAAAACAATATCCTCACGAGAAAGGATTTTTTAAAGATTTGCCATTGATCGAAAATAGCCAGGAGGTGATTGAAGAGTTGAACAATAAGTTTGATGTCTATATAGTTTCAGCGGCTATGGAATTCAAATATTCACTGTATGAGAAATTTGAATGGCTTGATGAACATTTTCCTTTCATTCACTGGAAGCGCAGGGTTTTTTGCGGAGATAAAAGTGTAACAAAAGGTGATGTATTAATAGATGACCATGATTTCAATCTCTCAGTGTTTTCAGGAAGATCTATCATGTTCACTTCACCGCACAATGTCCATTTCACCAAATACGAGAGGCTGAATAACTGGATTGAGGCTAGACAAATGTTTGATCTTTTATAATGGATTGCAATAGTTAATCAGTTTGATTAACCATTCATGCTTGCAAGAAATTCTTCATTACTCTTTGTCCCGCGCATGCGTTTCAGCAATTCGGTCATAGCTTCTTCCGTATTCATGTCGTTGATAAAAAGCCGGAGGATGTTCATTCTGCCCAATACATCTTTATCAAGCAGGAGATCATCCCGGCGAGTGGAAGATGCAACCAGGTCAATGGCAGGGTAAATGCGCTTATTGGCAAGCCTTCTGTCAAGCTGAAGCTCCATATTGCCGGTTCCCTTAAATTCTTCAAAGATCACTTCATCCATCTTACTTCCTGTTTCTATTAATGCTGTGGCAAGTATAGTGAGTGAGCCGCCGTTTTCAATCTTGCGGGCAGCTCCGAAAAACTGTTTGGGTTTTTGCATAGCATTGGCTTCTACACCGCCGGACAATACTTTGCCGCTTGCAGGTGCAACCGTATTGTGTGCGCGGGCAAGGCGGGTAATGCTGTCAAGTAAAATCACCACATCGTGTCCGCATTCTACCAGGCGCTTGGCTTTCTGCAAAGCGACCGTTGAAACTTTTACGTGTTTCTCAGCAGGCTCATCAAATGTTGAAGCAATTACTTCTGCTTTTACACTACGCTCCATATCGGTAACTTCCTCGGGCCGTTCATCAACCAAAACCACCATCAGGTAGCATTCGGGATGATTCGCAGCTATTGCATTAGCCACTTCTTTGAGCAGCATGGTCTTACCTACTTTCGGCTGCGCCACAATCAATCCGCGTTGTCCTTTGCCAATAGGTGTAAACAAATCCATGATGCGGGTACTGAAATTACCTGGTGTTGTAAATAAATTCATTTTTTCGTACGGAAACAGTGGCGTCAGATAATCAAAAGGAACCCTGTCCCGTACTTCATCAGGATATTTGCCATTGATAGTCTCTACCTTAAGCAGTGCGAAATATTTCTCTCCTTCCTTCGGGGGGCGCACCGCACCAAAAACCGTATCGCCGGTTTTTAATCCAAACAATTTTATCTGCGACGGAGAAACATACACATCATCCGGAGAAGAAAGGTAATTGTAATCAGATGAACGCAGAAATCCATAGCCATCAGGCATCATTTCCAGTACACCTTCGGATTGTATTATTCCATCAAACTCAATATTAAAAGCAGGCTCTCTCCTGTAATGCGTACGGGATGGAGCTGATTCTGCCGTTTCAGCAAGGTCATCGGGCTCATCCAGGATCACCGGTTCATCATCTGCCAGCAGACTCAGAAGCCCGGCGCCTATTTCAGGCATCTCATTCATTTCTCCGACGGGTTCTTCCTTCTCTTTGTTTTCTTCTCTTTCTTTTGGCTTACGGCTGCGCTTCTTACTCTTATCCTCAGTATGGGCAATTTCAGCTTCTTTTACAGACTCTTTTTCCGCTTTAGGCGCTTCCGTCATCACTTCTGCTTCTTCGGTAGTGTTGGCCGTACTGGCTTTTACTATTCTTTTGCGTCTGTTTTTTTCCATTCCGTTTTGTTTGTTTTGACTTGCAGAAACAGCCTGGCTGTCAAGAATTTTATAGATGAGTTCCTGCTTGCCTAATTTTCCTGCGTTGGGGATATTCACCTGCTCAGCAATATCGAGCAGTTCAGGAACCAGCATGTCGTTCAATTGCAAAATGTCGTACATAAAAAAATTCTAAAAAGAAATTGAGTTTAATTCGTTACATCCACTCTAAAAATGAAGAAATAATTATCGGTTGATGAAAAACTGGTGAGCTGAGAGGGTTTGATACATACTAATCAGCTTGTTTCCACTGCAATGTTACGCTAAAATGTTTAAAAACAAATTTTTCACAAGAAAAAAAATCCTCAGATAGTTTCATTTCATTGCTCCGTTTAAATAACTTTCATTTATCACATAAGACCAAACGGCTGCAAACTACTGCGCAAATTATTTTAGCATAAAGGTTTTTATGATAAAGCTATTATGAGGCTTGTGATTTTATGACAATGCTATGTATAATTTCGTCAAGCCCGGCAGCACTTGCTTTAAGCATCTGGATCATTTCAGCCAGCACCTTAGGGTTTCCCTGATTTTCATTAATAAGTTCTGTCAGTCCCAAAATATTTGCAACGGGCTTCCGCAATTGATGCGACTGCATCTTTGCAATTTCCCTCAATTGCTCATTCTGCTTTTTAATCCTCATCTCATTTTCTTTCAACTGCGTAATATTCGCTGAACTTATTACAAAACCGACAAACTCATTATCCAGATTATAGCTCGGAAAATATCTTCGTAAAAGCCAGATGCGATCGCCGTCAGGATATTCCAATTCGTGTTCGTGCTCTATAATTTTACCCTGCTTTACCTGTTCAACATGACTTGAAAACAAGTCTGCAGAAGTAGGCGGAATATAATCAAAAGCATTATCTCCTTTTTTCAGTGTCAGGTTGCTGTAAAGTCGTTTCATGTGCCTTTCCGATGCCTTATTAAAAAATTCCAGTTTTGCATTTTTATCAAAAAATGCTATAAGGTTAGTAGAACTGTTGAGTATATTATAGAGCATATTCCTGGTTTCTTCCGCCTCCCGCTCTTTCCTGATAATTGCTGAAACATCCTGATAAGTAACCACAACTCCATATCCATTAAGATTAACGGGTGCGGCAGAAACATTGATCCAGGATATTGGCCGATTTTCGTTAAAAGCACCCATCAATTCATTTTCACGGGGTAGCCTATCAACCAAAGTTTTTATACACGTGAATTCATTTTCAGGCATGGTGGAATTATCAGGGCGCAGCATCACTGTTCCATTTTTGCTAATACCTTTGAAATAATCTTCCTTGTTGAATCCAAGAATCTTTTCTGCAGCAGCATTGGCATCAATCATTTTCCCCTTCTCATCCTGGATAATAATGCCCGTAGATATCGTACTGAAAATAGTATCCAGCAGTATATTACTTTTCAATAACTCGTCACGTGAGGTTTTTAATTCGGTAATATCCCTGAATACACCCACTATAAATTCCACAATATTATTTGAGCCCTTGATAGGGATTAACTGGTTTGAGCTTTCCGATTTCTGATTATTCTGTAAAATAAGCGTTTCATTGAAGAGTAAAATTTCTCCCGTGTTCACGCAATGCTTTAATTTTTGTCTTACGGAAGACAGCATTTCTTCGGGAATAAATTCGCCGATCTCCTTCCCTATTACGTCCCGGTCACTTAACCGAAATTTCTTTCTGAATGCCTCATTCACAAATAACATTTGAAAAATATTATCAGTGTCAACTTCCAAAATAAATACTTCATCAGTAGTGTGCTCAACTACTGCGCTGAAAAGCACAGGTTCAATAGCGGGAGGTAAATTTTGTTGCAGCATGATTAAAAAATCGGCATGAAAATAGTTCTTTTCCCGGTTTTTTATAAGAAAAAAAAAAACGCTTTTGCATTGGCATATCTTTGCGCCATTTCTGATTCAGGCAGGCAAACCGGTACCGGAACAAACAATCGAGGCCACGAATAAAAATGATTAAATGTTTAACAAGCGGATAAAAATCAAAGAACTTCTGAATACTGAACCCGATAACAGGGAAGTAATTGTAATGGGGTGGGTACGTACATTCCGCAATAGCCAGTTTATTGCGCTGAATGATGGCAGCACCAATAATAATCTCCAGGTAGTTGCGGCGTTGGGCCTGATGACTGATGAGACATTGAAAAGGATTACCACCGGAACTTCGTTGAGAGTAACAGGTGAATTGGTTGCTTCACCCGGTAAAGGACAAAATGTCGAACTTAAAGCCGGCCAGGTAGAAATATTAGGGGATTGCCCTGCTGATTATCCCATTCAACCGAAAAGACATAGCCTTG
>JAHEZC010000539.1 GCA_023251275.1 Parafilimonas sp.
ACCCAATGCCTGTTGATGTAAAACCAATACGGGCATCCTGTAAAATTTTTGAATCATTCTTTGATGCGTTGTTCATGGCGACCTGTGCGGCTGCACTGCTGAACATCAGTATGACAACAATAGCTGCTATCATGACTGAGATGAGATTTTTTTTCATTTTTTATAGATTTTGCGGTGAATAATTTTGATCTTCATTTGGTGATAGATCATAATTGCGGATACGAAGCTATACGCTGCGATAAGCCTTTACCAGCGCCATTGAGCAATTGGCAGAATGGACAGTTCACAGGCGAAATTGGACAAGTAATTGTACCTGGGCTAAAGTTGTGAAGATCAATACCTCCGGTATTTCAGCACAACAGATTGCCCCTGACTGAAAAGTACCGGTTTTGCATAATTTTTTTTTAAACCATTTGAAATTTTTTCCCGGTTCGTCGCAATATTTTTTGTGTTCATCTCAATTTAACAAATGTGTTTACTGCGGGGCAAATAGTTTTGGCTTTATCAAAACCATATTTGTTCATTCAAATTGAAATTATCATGAAAAAAATTCTCTATCCATTCGCAGCAATCGCAATCATTATCGCCTCAGCATTTACTGTTATTAAAACACAGGACTGGAAAATTGCCGACAATTATTCCATAAAATTTGACGGTGGCGATCCTTCCGGTGAATTCAAAGGTTTAAAAGGAGTGATAAGCTTTGATCCAAATAATCCTGCGGCATCTAAATTTGACGTAAGCATAGATGTGGCAACCATCAATACGGGCAATGGCATGAAAAATACACATGCAAAAAGCGAAAAATGGTTTGATGCAGAGAAATATCCCGCGATTAAATTCACATCTTCTGCCATTACAAAAACGGCGGCAGGATATGAAGCAAAAGGCATCCTTGATATGCATGGTGTGCAAAAGGAAATTTCGATACCATTTACTTTCAGCAATAATGTATTTAACGGCAGTTTCCAGATCAACCGTCTTGATTATAATATCAATACAGCAGAACCTGCACATGGCGCCGCTTCATTCAAGGTGAGCATTTCAGTGCCGGTTACACCCTAAGCTTGTCGGAAGATAAAAATAAGATCAGTTCCTTCATTTGACGGAAGACAAAAGTTGTCAGGTGATTATTTTTAATGCATAATTTCATCCTTGAAACGAAACTTGTTATAGTTTATACGGTTTTTAGATTGAAGTATAAGTGCTGTTATAAATTTTGATGCATCATGTATAAAAAAATATTTTTCTGCAGCATTACAGCAGGCATTTTGTCTGCGCTGTGCAGCATTATTTATAACCGCATTTATTTCTTTGCAACCGAGGCTGATTTTTCTGCAGTGCTGAATATGCTTTCCCTCATCGGAATAAATTTAATTGCGTGCCTTGTTGCAGGTTTCGGGTATTGGATATTCATCAGTTGGCTGAAGAAAAAAGGCGAAACCATTTTCAATTTTATATTTTCGATTCTTTCTTTTGCAAGCGTAGCTGTTCCCATTTCAGTTACACTTCCTTTGACCATTCAATATCCTGAATTATTTCCCGGCCTTGCTGTACCGATGCATTTTTTCCCTGCGCTTTCGTGGTACACAGTGAGACCTTTATTTACATTCCACAAGACTTTGAGGCAATGATTTTGCAATTGATTGATAAACCTGCAGCATTTCATTTTATAACAATTCCTGCAATATTTTCTTGCTTCATTTGTTAAAGGTAATTTTATTTCATCCTGTGCAATAATAAATTGCGCTGTAACTGTTTTGTTGTAAATAAAGACGAGAATTGCCCGCCGGTTTTGAATTCTGTATTATTGCCGTTACAAAATATTTCAAACTATTTTCATGAGCGGTGTTATCATATTTATACTTGTCACGATTATACTTATTCTTTTAATTTTCAGGAAAAGAAAATCACAGATCAATAAAGCTAAGCTTCCGGAAAATTTTCGTGTATTACTGATGGAGAATGTTGCTTACTACAGGTTATTAAATGAAGCGGATAAACTTCGCTTTGAAAATAAAATAAAAGAGTTTCTTTCTTATGTGCGTATTCATGCGGTGAATACAGAAATAGATGAACTGGATAAATTACTGGTAGCTTCGAGTGCAGTGATTCCGGTTTTCGGATTCGACTGGCACTATTACAACCTAAGAGATGTGCTGATATATGCAGATACATTTAGCGCAGAGGAATATTCTGTTACGTCAAAAGAAAGAAATATATTGGGCATGGTAGGTACAGGCGCTATGCAAAGAATGATGATCCTTTCAAAACCTGCGCTGCGACGCGGTTTTCAGCATGAGACAGACGGGACCAATACCGGCATACATGAGTTTGTGCATTTACTCGATAAGGCCGACGGTGAGGCTGATGGCATACCGGATCAGTTACTCGATAAGCAATATACTATTCCGTGGATAAAGTATATGAGTGAAGAAATAGAAAAGATCAAAGAAGGTAATTCAGATATAAACATTTATGGCGCTTCAAACAGGGCGGAGTTTTTCGCAGTGGCGGCGGAATATTTTTTTGAAAAACCAGACCTGTTTAAAACCAGGCATCCGGAATTGTTTGACCTGATGCAAAAAGTTTTTCACCAGGAACCTGCCACTATGAAGCGAATTCATAAAACAGATGAGGAATGAAATAGTTTTATTTTATCGCAAAATCAGTATTGGTTATTTTTATCGCTGATTTTTT
>JAHEZC010000540.1 GCA_023251275.1 Parafilimonas sp.
AGTGCTGTGACAAGTGACAATAAAATGCTGAACCAAGATGCTGCCCACCATCCGCTAACAGTGAAACCAGGTACAATCTCCGCCGCTAATTTTATCATCAGCATGTTGATAACAAGCAGGAACAAGCCAAGTGTAAGAATGGTAATAGGAATAGTAAGTATAATGAGAAGTGGTTTTATAAAGCTGTTAAGCAGCGCCAATACTACTGCCAGCAGAACAGCAGTGAGACTATTTTTGATGGACACGCCGGGCAAAAGATATGAAGCTATCAATGCCGCAACAGCCGTGACGATTATTTTACCAAAAAACTTTCCCATTTTATATTACAGTAAGTTCATAAAATTCATCTGTATTCAGATATTTACGGGCAAGCATCATCAATTCTTCTGCTGAGATAGTCTTAATATTTTGAATGTTGTTGTAAAAATAATCTTCTGTAAGATTATTCAGAATATAATTTTTCCACCTTGCTATTATTTGAAAGGGGCCATCGAGATTGCCAAGAATACTGCCCATCATATAATTACGTACAAGATAAAGTTCGTCTTCAGTTACAGGTTCATCCCGGAGCCGTTGCATTTCCTTATATACTTCCTCAATGGTGGCATCGCATACATCGCGGCCTGCTTCGGTGCTTACCATCCAGGCGCTTTGATGAATATGATTTTGCAGGTAGCTGTGAATGCCATAAGTATAGCCCTTGTCTTCGCGTATATTACTCATCAGCCTCGATCCGAAAAAACCGCCGAAAATATTATTTAATACCTGTACTTTACTGAAGTCAGGATGATGCCTGTTTTGGAAAGGCCTTGCCATGCGGATAGCGCCCTGCACTCCAGCGGGATCATTGATGATATGGTACTTTTTTTCAATGGCCGGTTGTGCGTTATATTCAATTTCCGGCGGGATTTGTTTGTTTAATGGAAGATGTCCAAATATGTTGTTAAGCTGTTTTTCAATATCAGCAGGCAATTTACCTGCAACAAAAAGCAGGCATTTTCCACCTGTATAGTAATGTTGATAAAACTGTGCAAGTTCTTCCCGCTGCAGGGCATCATAATCAAGTGTGGAAGTGTATTTTCCATAGGGATGATGAAAGCCATAGAGGTATTCATCAATTAACCTGCCCGCAACATAATCGCATTTTTTGAGGTTAACCTGCAGCCATTGTTTTTGATTTTGTTTGTAGAGGGAAAGTTCCTCTTCCGGAAACACGCTCTCAGTAAGGATTTCAGCCACCACAGGTATCAGCTCATTCAGATGTTTGGATAAGCAGTGTAATGTAACTGTTGCTGTTTCATGCTGGCAATTTCTATTCAGGTAAGCGCCATAAAATTCAAAATGCTCATTAATGTCGAATGCTTTCTTTCGTCTCGTTCCGTTTTTAAGCATATAATTAGTGGAGGCCGCAACAATATTTTTTTCTTCATACCAGTTCCCGGCATAAAACACCCATTCCACCATAATTACTTCTTGTGCACCTGCATCTACGGCATAGACGGGAATACCATTATCCAGCAAAAAATGCTGATAAGGTTTTAGCTTGAGATCAAAGTCAACTGCATCGAGTATAAAAGGTTCCGTAGTTCTGTCAGGCATAGATCAATTTTTGAAAACAACAAATGTAAATGAAATCATGCGGAGTGAAATAACGAAAAACAGGATGATGGTTTTGTTTTTTGGAATTAACTTGCCCTTCGCAATTTTTTAATCAGTAAAGTAATATTCCGGTGATTGAGGATATAATATAAAACTTCCATCATGAAAAAAATTTTCTGCTTCATCATTTCAGCGCTTTCCATCCTTTCAGGATTATCACAGCAAAAAACATTCTGCAATCCCGTTAATATTGATTATGGTTATACACCTATTCCCAATTTTTCAGAAGCCGGTCGTCACCGGGCCACTGCAGATCCAACCATCACTTTATATAAAGGCGATTACTATTTGTTCTCTACGAATCAATGGGGCTATTGGTGGAGCCATGATATGCTGCACTGGAATTTTGTGAGCCGCTCTTTTCTCAAGCCTTATCATCATGTGTATGATGATCTTTGCGCTCCTGCAACGCTTGTGCTGAATGATACCTTTCTTGTGATCGGTTCTACTTACGCAAAAAATTTTCCCTTGTGGATGAGCACTAATCCAAAGAAGGATGAGTGGAAAGAAGCAGTAGATTCTTTCGAGGCAGGTGCGTGGGATCCAGGATTGTTTTTGGATGATGATGGCAGAATTTATTTATATCATGGATCAAGCAATGTCTATCCGCTGTATGGCTGGGAAATAGACAGGAAAATGCTGCAACCAACCGGCGAGCATAAAGAACTCATCAACCTGCATGATGATATTCACGGCTGGGAAAGATATGGTGAATACAATGATAATCATTTTCTCAATCCATTTATCGAAGGTGCATGGATGAACAAACACAATGGTAAATATTATTTACAATACGGGGCGCCTGGTACGGAGATCAGCGGTTATGGTGATGGCGTGTATGTAAGCGATCATCCGCTCGGGCCCTTTACCTATCAATCGCATAATCCTTTTTCATACAAGCCTGGTGGCTTTGCAAGAGGAGCGGGGCATGGCGCAACTTACCAGGATTCTTTCGGCAACTGGTGGCATGTATCAACGATCGTCATCAACATGAAAAATAATTTTGAAAGGCGCATCGGTATCTGGCCGGCCGGTT
>JAHEZC010000541.1 GCA_023251275.1 Parafilimonas sp.
AAGGCTTTGCCGTTTTGAGGTCGGTTATCGATACCACTATTAAATCCGGACAAAATGTTTTGAATGCTTTATCTCTTATCGCTAAATTGGGCACTGAATAGTTACATTTTTTTACTGTGAATTTTATTAAATGATTTCAATACTGTACTAAATTATGACGCTTCGTCTCTTGGGTTATATTATTAAAGTGAGGCATGATTTTTTTAAGTTCATGTACAATAAAATTATTGCAATTTTTTTCTGTGTAACTTCTATGGCTTTTTTTTCATGCAGCAATAACATAGACACCGGAAAGGAAAAACTTTCTGACTCGTTACAGTCTGCTATGGATATTGCTGCTGAAGACAGTTCCGTAATTTTTGAAAACAGATCAGATGAATGGATAAAAAAATATTTTACTTCCGGAGAATGGAAATGGAGCGGTATGCATTTAACTGAATTTTGGGGTATTGACAACCCGCCGCTGTCTCCATACAAACCGGATAAAGATTTTTATAAAAACTACGGGCCACTATTACGCTGGTCACCGGACAGCGCTTTTATCCTTGACCTCGGTACTTACAGCGCCGTGATAATTAAAGACAAAGAAGGCAAGCCTGCAATAGCAAGCGGCGATATTGATACACAGATTTTTTTGTTAATGCCAAAAGCAGGCGCAAAAAAAGAAATTTTATTTTTCGGTTCATCCGCAAACATCATTGATGCTCATTGGATCAATTCTGCACAGGTTGGCATGATAGGAATTTATGAGGAAAAAGAAAACCGTCAAATTGATACGTTATTATGGTTATTTGATACGGATAAAAATTTTTTCAGGAAATATAAATGGAAATAATTACCCTTAATTGTCCTTAGGTTTAATTTTCACTCCAACATATTTTTTATTCATGATACTGGTGTAGATTTATCGCTTTAACTGCATTATCATGAAACGGTATTACTTCTTTTCTTTTTTCACATTCATCGTACTATCTGTATCAGCGCAAACCCTTACAGTTGAAAAAATCATGTGTGACCCCAAATGGATCGGTACTTCTCCATCGAATATTTGCTGGTCGTATGACAATAAAAAAATTTTATTTGACTGGAATCCCGAAAAGGCTGTAAGTGATTCAACGTACAGTTTTGAAACAAGCGCCAAACTGATTGTGAAAATGGATTACAAAGATGCACAACTAGCAAGAGCTATTGACGGGGGGGTGTATAATCATGTACGCACAAAAATTATTTTTAGTTTAAATGGGGATCTTTACTTACTCGATATTACTATCAATAAAATCACCCGCATCACTCAAACAATTGAGCAGGAAACCAATCCTTTTTTTATTCTGCATGAAGAATGGATTGCGTACCAAAGCAGCAATAATTTTTTTGCATGGAATATTGCATCAGGCATAACGAGACAACTTACAGATTTCAAAAAAGAAAAGCAGGCTGATAAAAAATTAAATCAACAGGCGCAATGGCTGCAACAGGAGCAACTGCAGACTTCAGACATTATTAAACAAAGAAAAGAGAAAAAAGAAAAACGCGATGCATACCTTAAGCAAATGAAGGAGACAGACACTGTTCGCATAATTTATACAGGTGATAAAAAAGCAGAGAATTTGCAGATAAGCCCAACTGGAAGATTCATCACTTATAATCTTTTTACAAAGCCTGACAGCACAGGGGGAACTATCGTTCCAAATTATATTGCAGAAAATGGTTTCACTGCTGATATTCCTGCCCGCAGTAAAGTAGGTGCACCGCAGGGGAAATATGAATTTTATCTTTTTGACAGGCTGAAAGATACTGTTTTCAAAATAAGTACAGACAGCATCCCGGGCATAAGGGACCAGCCGGATTACGTTAAGGACTATCCTTCAAAATTTAAAGACACATCAATTGCAAGAGAAACTGTTGTTTATGGATGTACCTGGAATGAAGAAGGAACTAATGTGGTAGTTGATATTCGTTCGAAAGATAACAAAGACCGATGGCTTATGTTACTGGATACAATGACAGGCAAATTAAGATTGGCAGACAGGCAGCGCGACGAAGCATGGATTAGCGGCCCTGGAATAGAAGATATAAATATAGGATGGATCAATGATCACACATTTTATTTTCAGAGCGAAGCAACGGGCTATTCACATCTTTACAGTTATGATATCAACAGCAATACAAGAAAAAATATTACAGATGGGAAATATGAAGTACAGTTTGCAAAGCTTAGCAATGATAAAAAATATTTTTACATTATTACCAATGAAGATCATCCCGGTACACAAAACTTTTATCGCATAAACACGGATGGCAGCGGCAAACAGAAAATAACTTCAATGGCCGGCGGCTATGAAGTAAGCATGTCGCCTGATGAGAAATTTATTGCTTATCGCTATTCTTATCAAAGCAAACCATGGGAACTGTATCTGCAGGAAAATATTCCGGGTGCAAAACCTTCTCAGATTACAGACAGGGCCATGAGTGATGAATTCAAATCTTATGTATGGCGAGATACAAAAATTTTCACGTTTACAGCACGTGATGGCGCCCCTGTATATGCGCGCATCTATGAACCTCTGAGAGAAAAGAAAAATAATGCAGCAGTGATTTTTGTACATGGAGCAGGATATTTGCAGAATGTTGATTATTGGTGGAGTTATTATTTCCGCGAAATGATGTTCAACAACCTGCTTGCTGATAAAGGTT
>JAHEZC010000048.1 GCA_023251275.1 Parafilimonas sp.
TTTAGGAAAATTGTTGATACCAAATATAAAAAAAATTGAAAAACAAAAAAAATATTCAGGAGGATATTTGTTCTTGCCTGCGCGGGTATGATGATTTCAAATGGGGCATGACGTTCCTGCTTTCGCAGGAATGGAAAGTATCAATGGACAGGAAAATCAATTCACCATTTCCTCTTTCTTCACGGCTTCATTTTTCCTGATGTTTAATTTGTACCGCATAATGTGTTCATCATCATAAATCACATTCAGCCATTCCACATCCTCCAATGGTACCTTGTAGGTCATGCTTATCTTTTTGCCTGTTACTATATTTCCCGTCCTCGATACGCCGCAGCATTGCATTACAAATATGGCATCGGAGTCTATATTGGGAATATCGGTGATCCATAAATAACTTTTGCGGCGGTTTGTTTCTATTTCAAACACTATACTGTCTCCCGGCGATGCTTCTATTACGCCGGTTGCAGGAGAGAATGATAAAATATAATTCCTGCTGAAGGCGGAAGATTTAAAAGGTGTGGCATAAAATTCCTTGGGTAAAGGCCGAGAAGGCAATAGCGTCCAGCGAAGGTCTTCGGGATAATGATCGAGGATGAATGCTGCAGGCGGGGTGAGAAAATAATGGGGATTATATTCCTTTTGAAATTCATCGCGGTGATTGATGAAGCCGCTTGCCCAGGTAGCATCCAGCAGTCGCCAGGCGGTATCAATAAATACGGCATTCCAAATATGGTTGGTTCCGAAATAGCGGCTTTGGCTGCCGGGATTGGCTTTTCCATATCCTTTTACAATTTCACACATAATGCCGTTGTAATTGCAGAGCATTTTAAACAGTCTTGAATATCCTTCACATACCGCCGTTCTTCTTTTCAATACCGATATGGAGACCCTTTCGTTCAACGGCCTCAGTATGGCGGCAGTATCATTATCATCTTCATCCTCCCGCCAATAATCTGTGGGACGCATCCTGCTTTGGTTTTGAAAGCTTCTTACATTATAGGCAATATTCTCAGTGATCCATTTGAAGATGGAAGTTACCTTTTGCAGGTCGGTTGTATCATTTGCTGTGAGCAATTGAGCAAGTATAGCGGGAGAAGTAATTGCTTTTGTATTGACAGACGATTGCCGGTTTTGTGCAATCACAAAATTCACAGGTAAGAGGAATAAAAAAAATAAAGAAATCTTCATGAGTGCCGGTAAAGATTTAATGAAAAACTAATACCGTATTGAAATTAATACAATCCGGGAAATTCATCATTTAATAACAGTGTCAAAAAAAATTGGCTGAATATTTGTTAAAAAAAGAATTTGTATCCCGCATAACCAGGCCAATTAATCACTATGGAAAACACGAAACCATTTTTCCATACTTTTTTTACAGATGAGCATAAAGTCCGGCATAAACTGGAATTATTTGCGCTTGCACGGAATGCAAGAACATTTTTCTGCAAAGCTATTGTGGACAATATTCTCGGCGGTTACCTGCTATACAATAGTTTCTGGGGCTGGAAAGACCTTGACAATGGCTTCACTCCGCTCAGCCGGAAAGTGTCAGAGCTGATCGAAAACCCGCTGGAAATAAATACGTCGCTTGCATAACGGTATTAATAATTCTAATTGACTATCCGGATAAAACACAATAGTTAATTTGAAACGCCTGGATACAGCAGAGATAGTTTTTCACAAAGCAATCCATGTGGTTTCACCTATTGTGCCCATGTGACTATTATGGTTTCATTCTAAGTGCAATCAATCAATTCTCTTTTAATTTTTCATATTCACGAACTGGAGCGGAATGCCCAACTCTGCATTTCTGCACTTCGCTATTACTGCCTGCAGATCATCAATCTTTTTGCCCGTTATACGCACCATATCATCCATGATCTGCGCCTGTACTTTCAGGCCGCTGTCTTTTACCAGCTTCACAATCCTTTTAGCATCCTCCTGTTTCAAACCGTTTCGCACAGGCACTTCTTTTTTTATTATTTTGCCTGAAGGATAGGTGTCTTTACCAAAATCAAATGCATTTGCATCTATCC
Source organism: Parafilimonas sp. (assembly GCA_023251275.1). Lineage (GTDB taxonomy): Bacteria > Bacteroidota > Bacteroidia > Chitinophagales > Chitinophagaceae > JAHEZC01. The sequence continues at coordinate 2,040 of JAHEZC010000048.1, forward strand.
CCTGCCTTACTCCACGGCTTATCAATACATCAATCACCTGCTTCATTTTCATCTCTGTTTCCACTTCAAGATTTACAATGAAATCTTTTTTATTCAGTTCAATAGAAACAGGACTGTTTTTAAAATCAAACCGGTTGATGATTTCTTTTTTTACCGTATTTATGGCGTTATCGAGTGTTTGCAAATCTACTTTGCTTGCAATGTCAAATGATGGCATAACGTGATTTTTACACAAAAATAAATCATACAAATTTGTATGATCAACAAAACTGTTCGGTAATCGTCAGGAAAGCGGAAATAATGAATGAGGGAAAAATTTAATCTGCGGGAAGAATCAGTCCATTACCAGGTATTCACCTTTTTTGTTGATTGAAATAAGCGGTAATTTTTTTTCTTTTTCAAAATAGTCATACGCTTCTTTCAGCTTCTTTTCAAACACCTGCAGCTCTTCATCATCCCTTATAAGCTTGTCCAGGTAATCAGCGCTATTGGGATTATTGAAGCGCACAGGGAAAATATGCACAGGAATAAAATCCTGCCCGTTATTTTTTGCATTAGCAGCAAGAATATACAGGTCCTGTATCTGGTCCATAATGGGAATACACCCAACGGTAATGCAACTGCCATGAATATAAATGCCGCTGCCGGGCCGTTGCCCATCACTCAATATTTTGTCAGAAATATTCGGATAGTTGATACTTAATGCAAGGTTGTATTCGCTGTTGGGAATAAATTTATTGACGTAATAAAATCCTTCAGGCACCTGGTAATCACCCTGCATACGCTTGGGTCCCAATGTGCCTGCAAGCGCACAAACCCGGTAAGTTTTGAAAAGCTTAAATGTTTCGTCATCATTATTACGAACCCAGACTTCCAACTGGCTGTCGTACTTAAAAGAGCGGATGTATATCTGTCTGGCAGGCCATTGTAAACCTGCTTTTGCAAATTGCTTTTTCAAAGTATCTTCTTTTAATTGCATCGCAGACGCAACCCGTGGGAAAGCTCTCTGGTACTCTACAAAAGAGGGCTGTGCAGAAAGAAAATGGCATGCAAAAAAAGACAGTACGGAAAAAAGAAGGGCCTTCATACCCCGAAAGTATTAAATTAATTAAGTTATAAGGATAACTTACAAGTTAAAAGTTGATAAAAACATATACACAACTGTGCAAAAACCATGATAACCTATCTTTTGATACTCCGCAAAGAAAAATGATTCGATTTGCAAGAGAAAATTCTCAGGAAAATAGCTTTGACAATTTTGTACATCTAAAAAAACCTGTATTAAGTAGCCAACTCAAATTATCTTCGCCCTATATTATCATGCTTATGAAAATCGGCATTTTAGGCGGAGGGCAGTTAGGAAGAATGTTATTGCAGGCTGCGGCTAATTATGTGGTTGAAACTTTTGTCCTGGAAAATGATGATCAATGTCCCGCTGCTCATTTATGCCACCACTTTATAAAGGGAGATATAAAGGATTTCGATACAGTATATAATTTCGGAAAGCATCTCGATGCGCTCACCATTGAAATTGAAGCTGTAAATGCGGAGGCATTGGAGCAATTAGAAAGTGATGGTGTAAAAATATATCCCAAACCGGCAGCTATTAAAATCATCAGGAATAAGATCATACAAAAAGAATTTTATAAGCAGCACCAAATACCCACCAGTGATTTTGTGGTAACCCGTCAACTTTCAGAGCTTCAGCAATATAAAAATTTTCTTCCGGCTGTACACAAGATCGGACAGGGTGGTTATGATGGAAAAGGTGTACAGATATTGAGAGAAGAAAAAGATTTTGAAAAAGGTTTCGAAGCGCCTTCCGTACTGGAAAAAATGGTGAGCATAAAAAAAGAAATTTCTGTGATCATAGCCATCAATAATAAAGGTGAAACGGCAATTTATCCTCCTGCAGAAATGATATTTGACCCCGTGCTGAATTTGCTCGAATACCAGATAAGCCCTGCGCAATTAGAAAAGGAGGTTTTCTGGAAAGCAGAAGCGATTGCATTAACCCTTGCAAAAAATTTACAAACACCGGGATTGTTTGCAGTGGAAATGTTTGTGGATAAAAATAATGAGGTGCTTGTGAACGAAACGGCGCCACGGGTGCACAACAGCGGACATCATACCATTGAGGCAAATTATTGCAGCCAGTATGATATGTTGTGGAGAATCATGCTTGGCTACCCACTCGGTAATACTGATCCTGTGCTACCTTCATCTATCGTGAATTTAATAGGCGCAGATGGTTATTCGGGCATTGCGAAATACGAAGGCCTATGTGAAGTGCTGCAAATGGATAATGTATTTGTGCATCTATACGGCAAGGCGCAGACAAGGCCGGGAAGAAAGATGGGACATGTAACAATATTGAGCAAAGAATACCAGGAGCTAAAGCATACTGCGCATAAGATCAAGAATACGTTGAGAGTTGTTTGTTAAGTTTAAAGTTCAATGTTTAAAGTTTGAGTGATAAAAGATTATGTGTTCACAAGGTTCAGTAGGTTCAAAAGTTCAGGCTTTATGAGTTCCATATTCTGGAGATGCATATTTCACAAAAGAATTATTTGACGAACTTTACAATGATACCATATTTAAACACTTCAAATGTAAAAGGGCAAAAATTTAAAAATCGTGAGCATGGCAAAACTAAAAACTAAAAACTTTAAACCCGGAACTCCTCTTGTCGGAATCATTATGGGCAGCGACAGTGATTTGCATGTAATGAAAGAGGCAGGTGAGATACTGAAGCAATTTGATATTTCTTTTGAATTGACTATTGTATCTGCGCACCGCACACCAAAGCGGATGATCGAATATGCAACTGCGGCAAAAGTAAGAGGATTGAAAGTAATTATTGCCGGTGCGGGAGGCGCTGCACATTTGCCGGGCATGATAGCGTCTGTTACCACGCTTCCTGTAATTGGCGTACCCATAAAATCTTCAAACTCAATTGAAGGATGGGACAGCATTTTATCTATTCTGCAAATGCCCAATGGGATACCTGTAGCAACTGTTGCTTTAAATGCGGCAAAAAATGCAGGCATTCTTGCGGCAACTATAATCGGGGCGTTTGAAATATCTGTTGGTGAAAAATTAGCTGCTTATAAAAAAAAACTGGAAAGCGACGTAATAAGTAAGGCTAAAAAAATAGAAGCTGAAGGATGGACAAATGAATTTGATAAATAGAAATTATTTCTTCTTTGCAAAATTATTTTTAATCCAGGTCACTGCTTTTCTCACATAATATTCTTCATCATTTTCCAACGCGTTGAAAAGTTTATTTATTTCTGCATGACAGGTTTTATCTCTGGTGTACCATTCAACCAAAACAAGAGAAAGCCTTCGCTGCCATAGGTTTTTAGACATGCTTAATTTTTTTGACAATGCAAATATTTCTTTCCTGTGTATTTTCAATATAGGCTTGATACTTTGCATGCCGATGGTATCGCATTCAGCCCAGTTGCTGGTCTGGTTTGAAAATTGTTCAATCAGTTGCAGAGTTTTCTCAGGATTTTGCTTTGCAATTTTCCCCAACATTTTCCCTGCTAAAATTTTTTCTTCAAACGCACCTGATTCCCAAAGTTCTTCTGCGAGTTCAAACCCGCATTGTTTGAATTGCTTTGCCAGTACATTTAAAACCGGCATGCGCACACCATAGATTTTCCCGGCGCCGGGTACAAACTTTTGATGTGCTATAGTGGCAGCAGCCGAAGCATTTTTTTGTAAAATTTTTTGTATAACCTCCAGTTGTGCTGACATTGTTATTCGATGATACGATTCCTGATATTATATTTTCTGCAAAGTAAATCCGCTTTTGATTTTAATTCATCATGGTATTTCCATGGTGCATAAAATTTATCACCAAACAATAAATCATATTTTTCAACCAGTTCAGGTTTATATCGCTGCAAAAATTTATAATAAAGCGTTTTACTATCTGCCATGCCGTCGCCAAATAAAGTTAATCCTCCGGCAAGAATATAATCTGCATCATGTTGTTTTGCTGCAGCAATTATTTTTTCCAATTCTTCTTCCGTGTCGCTGATAAAAGGAAGGATAGGTATGGCATTTACACCGGCAAGGAAACCTTCTGTTTTTAATTGCCGAATCAATTGAAGGCGTTGCAGTGGTGGCGCCGCTCCGGGTTCAAGTATATTGCTGATCTTTTCATTTGTTGTGGAAAGAGATACAGATAATATTACGCCTCTTTTTAAAGATAGTTTCAGGTCAACAGGAAGAATGGCGACCTTATCAATTTCTTTCAGCAATGCAATATCCCGTGTGATTAATGTTTGTTTTGTACTGATGAAAACGGGGAACCTGTATTTCAGTAAAAGTTCCAGAATGGCTTTTGTTATTTCAAGCTTTTCTTCGTGGTGCATATACGCATCCGTAGCAGAACCAACAGCCACGATACCATATTGATTTTTCTTTGCTCTCAACTGTAATTGCTTTTCCAATACCGGGAGTATGTTTGATTTTAAAGTCAATCGTTCATTCATATTTTCCCCATACTTACTTCCGCGTATATAGCAGTATAAACAGTTGCATGAGCAACCTTCAAAAGGATTAACGGAATATTCGTCAAGAAACCAGCTGTCGCGTTTTTTGTGTTTGTTCAAAACTGATTTTACTGATTTCTGTGAAAGCATAAAAAATATTGCAGCGATGATGAATGATAATAAACTGAAATTAAATCAGGATAGGCTTATGATTCCAAAGTTTGGAGTTATTCCGTGTGAGTATTGAAGCAACACATCAATCAATTCTTTTCCATATTTTGAATACACCCCGGTAATGTTTTCAACTCGTTCCTGCAGGCTGTTGTTGGGAAACAGGGCTGATTTTATTTTCTGGATTTGCCTGAGTTCAGTTTCAAATTTTCTTTTTTCTGCACGCAGAATTTTCTTTTCCAGTTCCTGCAGTTTATGAATCGATTTTGCCCGCAATGCAGCAACGTGTTCATTCAGGGTTATATCCACTTGTGTGGTGAAGGATATAATTTCATTATAGAGGTCTTCAAACTTTTTTAATTGCCCGTTCAATCCAACCCTGTTGGAACTGTGCTTTGCAACTATTTTTGTCATCACCTCATGTTCTGAAGCAAAAAAATCCTTCAGATCAAGTGAAAGTTTTTCTGCTTTTTCTTTCCACATTTCTTCAGCTAACAAAAATGAATTGCGTAAAAGTAAAACAGGGTAAGGAGTATTTGCCTCTGCAAAAACTTTCTTTAATTCAAGCCAGTAGGCCAGCTCCCCTCCCCCACCAATAAATGCAATGTTGGGTAAGACTGTTTCCTGGAATACACCACGCAAAATAACATTTGGACTAAATCTTTCCGGGTGTTGTTTCAGTTCATCCAATATTTCTTCTTTATGCCATGTAAGCTTTAAACTTTCGACCTTAAACCCTAAGCCTTCAGGTTCTATCCGCTCCCTCTTATTATCAATCAAATAAAATAAATTTAATTCTCTTCCCGGTGCCTGCACTTTATATTGCTCTTCTAACACAGCAGTTGTTTCGTGAACTGCTCTACGGGAAAATTGCCCTGTAAGTTCTTTCTCAACAACATCAGCAAATAACTTTTTGAGGTTTGTATTGTCAGGAATAAGAACAAGCAGGCCATATTCACCAAAACAATCGTTTACAAAATGTAAGGTGGATTGTTGTATAGTGTTATCTACGCTGTATGCTTGCCGGAACATCTGCATTATTTCATTTCCATGCGGCAGTACACTTACCTGGCTTTGCAATTCGTCAATGAGTTTGATGAAAGCCTTATCCACCTTCATTCTGCCAACAGCACCGGTCTGTTTTGTCTGCCATTCATACCGCTTGCCATCAACGGTGATATTATTTAATTCTGCAAAATCTGCATCCTCACTGCCCATATAATAAACCGGAACAAAATTGTATGCAGGCAATGCGGTTTTTAATTCTTGTGCAAGCTTTATCGCATGTAAAATCTTATAAATAAAATATAAAGGACCGGTAAAAATATTTAACTGGTGTGCAGTCGTTACAGTAAAAGTATTTTCATCTGAAAGCAAATGAATGTTTTGTAAAACTTTTTCTGATACTTTTAAACCACTGTATTGTTTTTGTAATTCTTCAGCAAGAGCACGCCGATGAGGAAATTTTTTTCTGTTTGCAACAGCTTCTTTAATCCCTTCTATGTCTGGCGGATGTTGATAAAATTGTTTCAGCCATTCATTCTGCTGCAGGTAATCAATCACAATTTTTGAAAAATATCCTGTTTGTTCATAAGATATATAACTACAGGCTGCTTCCATAAAATGAAGTCGGAGGTTTGATTTACGAAGTAAGTTGAATTTATGAAGCAAGATAAACCGATCATCCAAAAGTTACGCAAATCGAAAGAGTTTAAGAAATAATTATACAACCGCTCCTTCTATATCGTAATCATAAGCTTTAATGATCTTTACATTTACAAACCTGCCGATCATTAATTTCTTATCGGAATGAATAACCACTTCATTATCCACTTCCACACTGTCGAATTCAGTTCTGCCCAAATATCTTCCTGCTTCTTTCCTGTCAATGATCACTTTGAAGGTTTTTCCGATTTTTTCCCGATTTTTTTCATAACTGATTTCCTGCTGCACTTCCATGATCTCCTGTGCGCGCAATTGCTTTTCTTCTGAAGAAATATTGTCTTCAAGATCATGAGCCGATGTACCTTCTTCGTGGCTGTACGTAAAAATTCCAACCCTGTCAAATCTTTGTTGCTGCAAAAAAGTTTTCAATTCTTCCACATCATTTTTTGTTTCCCCGGGAAAGCCCGCAATGAGTGTAGTGCGTAAACAAATACCAGGAACTTTTTCGCGGATAGCTGAAATCAAGTCTTCCATTTCTTCTTTTGTAATTTGCCTGCGCATTGCTTTGAGCATATTATTGCTTGCATGCTGCAAAGGCATATCGAGGTAATTGCAGATATTTTCACGTTCACTCATAACGTCCAATACTTCCAGTGGAAATTTGTTGGGATATGCATAATGGAGTCTTATCCATTCAAGGCCTTTGGTATCGCTAAGATGTTTCAGCAAATCTGCCAGCATTCTTTTTTTATAAATATCGAGTCCATAATAGGTAAGTTCCTGTGCTATCAGCATAATTTCCTTTACTCCTTTCTGTACAAGATTTTCAGCTTCGGCAATGATTGCTTTCATCGGTTTACTTACATGCACTCCACGCATAAGAGGAATGGCACAGAATGCACACATACGATTACAGCCTTCACTGATTTTTAAATAGGCATAATGCTTTGGAGTACTAAGCATTCGCTCACCTAACAATTCTTTTTTATAATCCGCATCGAATTGTTTTAGCAGCAATGGAAGTTCCATCGTGCCAAACCATGCATCTACTTCCGGAATTTCAGTTTCGAGATCAGCGCGATAGCGTTGACTCAGGCAGCCCGTAACATATACTTTGTCAAGCCTTCCTTTTCGTTTTAATGCTACTTGCCGAAGAATAGTTTCAATGCTTTCCTCTTTGGCTTTATCAATGAAGCCGCAGGTATTTATCACCACGATATTATGGTCAATCTTTTTATTTTCATGCACAGCATCAATCGAATTAGCATACAACTGTCCGCTAAGCAATTCACTATCCACGAGATTTTTACTGCATCCAAGTGTGATAATATTTACTTTATCTTTCTTTAATGTTTTAGTCTTCATAATAAGCAGGCAAAGGTAAGTGCTTAAGGGGATGTTTGAATGAATACCTGCATATAAACGATGATGAGAAGCAGTTATTTAAAAACAAGTGAATTATTAAAATTTGTCACAGCTATCCGAACTTTTTTTAAAACCGCCAATTTAATCTGCTGAAAGTATTGATTTTACTGGATATTGGTAATGTTTCCTGAGAATAAAAGTCAACTCTAAAATCTGAATTCTGACTGACTAACCGGCGGAGCAGGTC
>JAHEZC010000542.1 GCA_023251275.1 Parafilimonas sp.
TAACTGCAAGGCCATGATAAAGCTCTGCTTTCCCGATTACAACCGGTTGAATGGCGTCATGAAAAGAGCCCTGGTGAAAATTTGCAACCACTCCAATAATCGGAAAGGCCTTTTCAGGTTGAGATCCCTGGGTATAAAGCATTTTACCTATAGCATCGTGTGGATCTTTACAACCAATTATATTTGCCAGTGTTTCATTTATTACAATTTCATTCAGACTATCGCTTGGTAAAATATTCCTGCCTGCAATTAATTTCATTTGATAAAAAGGAATATAGTCTTCATTTCCGCTTTCCAATATAGGTTGTACGCTGATATCCTCTGCTCTCTTGAATTTGTAGGTCGCAGACATTTTTGCAAAACCCATCGGTGGAAATCCCTGCAGCAGTACCTTGTCCACTCCTTTAATGTGTTTTATATTTTCAGCAAGTATCTTAAGGTTTCCATTTTTGTCATGAAATTTATTAATGGTAATAACTCCATTTGTATTAAATCCTTTATCGGCATTGATCATAAAATTTATTTGTTTACCGATAACAACTGCGCCGATTATAAATATTAATGAAACGGTAAATTGAAAAACGGTCAAAGCTTTTCTCGGACTCACTTTTTGAGAAATGCTTTCCAATGACGCTCCTTTTAAACTAAGTACCGGCAAATAGCCGGCGAGCACTCTTGCTGGATAAAACCCTGCCAGCAGTGTTGTAAGAAGTGTAACAATCAGCAGGAATATAATCGTTGACAAATTAAAAAAATGGAATGTTACAGCTCCGGGTATATAATCTTTAAAAAGAGAAAGCGTCGGATTAACAAGCAACACGGAAATGATAACTGCAAAGAAAGTGAGCAGGAATGTTTCTGTAAGAAATTGAAACGTGATATTCTTTTTGTCACTTCCTAAAACTTTACGAACGCCGATCTCTTTTGCACGTTGAATAGATTGTGCGGTTGAAAGATTAATAAAATTGATTGCAGCAAGCACTAAAATGAATATGGCTACACCCATGAGTACATATAGTGTAGGCAGGTATGCTTTTCTAAAATCGTCACCATCGTCGTTACGTCGAAATTCTGAAGCAAAATGAATGTCATGCAGAGATTGCAGGTACATGTTCAATTTTGTCCCTGCCGGAAGTTTTACATGATCTTTAATATATGTAGCTAACCGGTTGTTTATTTGATCTGGCGTAATTCCTTTATCAAGTTTCACAAAAGCCATTGCATTGTGCGGTTGCAGGCTTGTCCAGTCCTCTGCAGGAATACGGCCTTTTAAAAAACTATGTGTAGCAGAAGATATGGAAATAAAATCTGTATATCCAAAATCAGTATTACCAGTCCATTCTTTTATAATCCCTGAAACACTTAACCGTAATGAATCATCATAGATCACGGTTTTACCTATCATTTCATTTAAAGGCATATCACCAAAATACTGTTGTGCTCTTTTTTCTGATAGTACAACTTTGAATGGTTCATTTAGTGTCTGAGGATTTCCTGCAAGCCATTTATATTTGAAAATATCAAAGTATTGCGGCCATGTGATAATTGCAGTCGAAGAATAAGAGCCCGGTATATGATTATCAAATTTTTTCGGAGGCTCATTGCCATTGGGTATACTTATGCTTCCGCCATAAGTAATAAAACCAGCTTTGGCTTCAAACCCGGGTATCTGGTCTTTAAAAGCTGCCACATTACTGATAACTGTATTTAAGAATTCTGTTTGACCGGAACTGTTTTGCATGTTACCCACAATTCGGTAAATGCGATTGCCATCGGGATGAAATTTGTCAAAACTGAATTCATAATATGTAATCTGGAAAATAACAATGCAGGCGCAAATACCAAATGCAAGCCCTGTTACATTAATGAAAGTATAGGGTTTATGTTTGATTATATTCCTCCAGGCTATTTTGAAATAACTTTTTATCATGGCTTTACTTTTTATTCTGTTCGCAAACTTTTTACCTGGTTTGCTATGGCCGCTTTGATTGATTGAAAACTTATTGTTATCAATGTTATCAGGAAAGCGCAGAGGCCTGCAATAGCAAAAATCCACCACGATAATTGTGTACGATAACTAAAATTCTGCAACCAGTTATGCATAAAATAATAAGAGAGTGGCACAGCAATCAAAAAAGAAATTATAACAAGTATTATAAAGTCTTTTGACAATAAATTCCATAGATTAATCACAGAAGCTCCCAAAACTTTTCTTACACCGATCTCTTTTTTACGCTGCTCTGCAATAAAGGATGTTAACCCAAACAACCCCAAGCAGGAAATAATAATAGCGAGGATTGCAAAAATATTAGCGAGTTTACCAATTCGTTCTTCACTATTAAATTTTTTTGCATATTCTTCATCAGTAAAATGATATTCGAAAGGTTCTTGTGTGTCGTATTTTTTAAAAGTCGTTTCTATTTCAGTTAAAGCATTTTTTACATTAGCGGTTGGACTTAGTTTAACAAGTAAAAAATTCCCCTGGCCTCTGCTTAGTGTATAAAAAGTGGGATTAGGTTCTGTATACGGAGATTCCATCACCATATCATTGATCACCCCGATAACTGTAAGAGATTGATCAAACCATTTTACATTTACACCTACCCGATGTTGTAATTGCATATAATGAACTGCTGCTTCGTTTAAAATAACAGCAGATGTGTCTGTTGCAAAATCTT
>JAHEZC010000543.1 GCA_023251275.1 Parafilimonas sp.
GATAAAGTAAAAGAAAAAAGAGACAGATTAACAGGTGCGGAAGATGAAAAGGGAAGGGCATTTTAAAAATGCCTGTGGAGCATTTACAGGTTTCAACCTTTTTTAAAGAGCAGGAAGACTACCTCAGCATGAGGGTGGACGTTTATTTTTATATTTCAGAAAAAAAAGGAAGAATTGCTGAAGAAGCTTGTCTCCGGTAAAGAATAAAAGCAACAACACTTTCATTTTAATTATTATTGCATTCAGCATTGCTTCACTCATTCATATCTGCCATTCACTTTTGATGGTGGTTGTTCACTCAATATAGCATAATCAGTGAATAGTATGATTTAGATTTCGGACCATTTCTAAATAAGGACAACTTAATTATGCGACTATGCTATCAAAACTTTTCATTCCACTTCTCTTTATTTGTAGTTATTCTTTTGCGCAGCAACCATTAACTGCAGAACAAATCAACCGCCTTGCCGATGCAGGGAAAGTGTATGGTTATATCAAATATTTTCACCCATGGTTACAATACAAAGACATTAATTGGGATTCTACATTCGCCGCAAATGTGGGAGGAATCATAAATGCAAAGGATAAAAATGAATATGCTGATGTAATGCAAAAATTACTTTCTACTCTTAATGATGGCCTTACAATAGTTGTAAATGGTGCCGATGAAAAAAGTACATATAAAATACAGCCTCTTGCTTATTTCATAAAAGACAGCATACTTTATGTAAACATAAATGATGCTCCGGATGACAGCACTTATGATAAATTACAGGAAGCACTTCGAACTCTGCAAAGAGCCAAAGGAGTGATATTTGATATGCGAAAGCCTGTTAATTCCAAATATACAGGTACCACAGCAACAGGTTTATTAATAGACTGGAGTCCACTCTATTTTCAAGGAGATTTTTTTGACCCCGCAATTAGAACTGTCAGCTATACAGGGTTGCCCGGAATATTAGCAGGATATACACTTTATGAACCTTATTTCAAAGAAAGAATGCTTAGCAGAACACAGGGTTATGCAAAAACTGATATTCCAATAGTTTTTATTGTTGCAGATGAAGAACAGATTCCTGCTTTATCCTATCAGCTTCAACAAAAAGGAAAGGCAGCCATAATCCAGGAAGAAGGGAGGGATTTGCTTGCAGGTACATCATTAAGCTTTTACATACATGACAGCATTCTTATTAAAATGCGCACAGGAGAACTTATAAATCCGGATGGCACTTTGGGGATAGTTCATCCCAATGCTACTTATTCATCAAATGAAAATCCCGCTGACGCTGTTTCTAAAGCCGAGCAACTGATCTTAAATGGATTTCCAAAATATACATTCACAACTCAGACGCCCCTACCCGGTATTGGCCATCAAGCTGATTATATGAATGACAACAGCTATCCATCCCTGGGCTACCGAATGCTGGCTGCTGCAAAAATTTTTTCTGAGATTGATCATTTTTTTGCCCACAAAAAAATAATGGATAAAAATTGGGAAGAATCTTATCGGGCAATGATCCCAAAATTTATTGAAGCTAAAGATTCATTGGAGTATTTGAGAGCAGTCGCCGAATTATATTCGAATATAGATGACAGCCATGGTTTCATCGCAAGGGTTAAAGATGAGTTTAGTTTAAGGTTAAATCCAATTATCCAGGGCAGGGGAAATTATATACCACCCGTGTTCACATCGGTAATTGAAAACAAAGTAATGATCTCCGGTATTTATAATGACAGTGTGTGCAAATCTATCGGGATCAGTAAGGGAGATATCCTGCTTTCCATTGATGGGAAAGACCCGATGCAAATGATAGATGATGTAAGAAAATATCAGAACGCTTCCAATAAGGCTTCTCAAACTTTTTTCATTTGTAATTTTCTTTTATTTGGCCAAGAAGGCCAGGCAAAAAATTTGAAAGTACAGGATGCAAAAGGAAAAATAAAAAATATCATCATGCCTTTATTGAAGGAATACGATGGAAATTTTTACTCTGATGATTATACATTAGGATTTTATTCCCGTCACAATAAACCAACATTTTATCTTATTACAAAAGATATTGGCTATGCAGATATTACCAGCCCGATAAGTGGAGATAACATTGATTCGATGTTTAAACTCTTCAAGAATACGAAAGCAATAATTTTTGATGTAAGGGGATTTCCGCATTCCTCTTATTCTTTATTTGACAAATTTGCCCAGAACCCAGATGCGATTATCGCAAAGTTCAGCGTACCTGCTCCTTCATCGCCCAATGTCAAAGCGACCGGCTATGAAGCAACGGAAGATGAAGATAACCATGTATCTAAAGACAGAGTGAATTTTAAGAAGGGCGGATGGATTTATCCGGGCAAAGTTGTAATGTTAATAAACGAAATTCCACAAAGTGCAGGAGAGTATGTCTGTATGACTTTGAAAGCTATGTGTAACGCCACTTTCATTGGCAGCCACACAGCAGGAGCTAACAGTAATCTCACTGATTTCAACATACCCGGTAGTATTAAATTATGGTTGAGCGGAGCAAATGTTATGCACCCTGATGGTAAATCAATGCAGCGGGTAGGGTTACAGCCTGATATTTTTGTTCGACCAACAATAAAAGGCATACAATCAGGCAAAGATGAAGTGCTGGAAAGAGCAATAAAATATTTGCAGACAGGGAAGTAGT
>JAHEZC010000049.1 GCA_023251275.1 Parafilimonas sp.
ATGCAATGGGTGTAGCAATCGCAAAGGCAATTGCAATGAGGATGATAAATTCTTTTGAAAACAAATAAACGATATTGGCTGCAGTAGCACCAAGTACTTTACGAATACCAACTTCTTTTATTCTCTGCACTGCCATGAATGAGGCTAAACCGTACAATCCAAGACAGCTAAGGAATATAGCGATGGCTGCAAAGATTTTATACAATTCCGATAACTGGTTTTCCTGTCTATAAAAACTCTCAATTTTATCATCCAAAAACCTGTATTCATACACATTATTTGGAAATGTTTGCTCCCATATTTTTTTGATTGATTGCATAATAGAAGCAATGTTTGTGGTTGGAAGTTTTATGGAAGCCTGGCGGTACATGGTACTGTTTGTGGCTATAAGCAATGGTGAAAGACTCTGGCGTAAAGACCTGTCATTAAAATCTTTCAATACACCAACAACAGGGCATTTTATCAAACCACCCATTATACTTATTTCTTTGTTCAATATATCTTCCGGTTTTTTAAGTCCTAAACTTTTCACGAATGATTCATTCACCAAAAATTCTCTTGTCCAACCCGACGGTTGCAAATTTCTTCCGGCTATCAGTTGTAATTTATAAGCCGGCACATAGTCATTGTCAGCGAACTTTGAAATAGCCTGGAAATCTGCATCCTTTATTGCATGGTCAAATTTGAATGTGGTAAACATATTATCATTATCTTCTATCGGGGAGTTGGAATTGAAGCTTACTGCCTGCACACCGCTTGACAATAACTGCTGCTTTAAGTAATCCGTCAGTTTTACGCCAGTACTGTCCGGACGATAAGGAACATTTACAATTGCATCTTTATCGAAGCCAAGCGGCTGATTCATAAAATAATCCATCTGCTTTACAATGATGAGTGTTCCAATGATGAGCGCCTGCGCAATAATGAATTGAAACACTACCAACCCTCTTCTTAATGAAATTCCCTTTGCAGTATTTACGGTGAGTTTACTCTTTAAAGCATTAACAGGATTGAAACGTGATAAAACAATAGAAGGATAAAAACCGGCAAGTGCGGTTACAACAATTGTTACAGCCAAAAGAAATAAAATAACTGCAGGATTGGTTAGTATGTTGAATGATAGCGAAAGTTCTAACAATTGATTTACATAAGGCAATGCAAGAAGTGTAATAACTGCTGCAAGTATTACAGCAATTGTAACTATCAAAAATGTTTCAACGATGAACTGTATTTGCAATTGAGATTTATTACTGCCCAAAACTTTTCTTACGCCAACCTCCTTTGCACGGTTAACAGCTTGTGCAGTGGAAAGGTTGATAAAGTTTACGCAGGCAATTAACAGTATGAATGCTGCAATCAGCCACAACACATTGATCAGTTCGTGACTGATTGTTTTGTTGCTGCAATTTCCTGCTGCTGCATCGTAATGCACAGCGCTTAATGGTTGGATAACATAACTATCTTTATTGTCGGCAGATTGCGCCTTTTGTGCGTATGCGCTTAATTGTTGATTGAAATTATCAACAGAAATATTTGGCGGCAACAAAACATAACAACCAAAATCAGGTGCTGATTGATTCCACTGGGGTTGTTGAAATCCATATTGCGCATCACCGGTAAAATCTGTTCCGTAGGCAACTACCAATTTTAGCTGAAAGTCTGTATTTGCCGGTATTGTTTCGAGAACGCCTGAAACTTTCAGCGCTGTTGCCGGAAACTGAAACAATCCTGCACCCATGCTGTAATATCCCTTTATTTTAATGGTTTTGCCCATCGCTGTTTTCCAATCGCCGAAATATGTTTGTGCAATCTCTTTTGTAAGCAGTACATTGTTCGGATCTTTTAATGATTCGTAAGAACCTGCGAGCAGCGGAAAATTAAATATGTTAAAGAATGAAGGTGATGTATAGAACACACCGCTCTGCTCTTTAAAATTTTTTACAGGCGTTCCATTATCATCAAGTACCTGTAACTCATCATTGTGGCTTGCATAAACCGGGGCAACTTGTTCCAATTGAGGAAAAGCAGTTTTCAATCCTGCGGGCATTGGAAACGGAATATTTTTCGCATAAGTAATATTTCCCGCGTCTGCATGATGAGATTCGGTTAACACACGATAAACGCGGTCTTTGTTTGTATGAAAATTATCAAAGCTTGTTTGATATTGTATAATGATAAAGATCATCATACAAACGGCAATACCAATGGCCAATCCGGCGATGTTGATAATAGTGTAATTCCTGTTACGGATCAAACTTCTGAATGCGGTTTTGAAATAATTTTTAAACATGGTTTTTACTATTTTTAATTTTAGATGTTGAATGATACATGCACTACTTGTCACTTATCACTCACGATTCATTATTCCGTTCTCAAACTCTTTATCCCGCTTTACTGGATTTCGTCTTTACTCACTCTGTTCGTAAAGACTTAACCGGATTTGCCATAGCTGCTTTTATTGCTTCGAAGCTTACAGTCAGCAATGCTATTATTAATGCAACGAATCCTGCAAGAACAAATACCCACAACCCTATATTTATTTTGTATGCAAAATTTTGTAACCAAAAATGCATTACATACCAGGCAAACGGCGAAGCAACCATAATGGCAATTAGTACCAGCTTTAAAAAATCCCTCGTCAATAAAGCTGCAATACTTACAACAGAAGCGCCGAGTACTTTTCGTATGCCAATTTCTTTATATCGTCGCTGAGCTGTAAAACTTGAAAGCCCGAAAAGCCCGATACAGCAAATAAGTATTGCCAGCAATGCGGAATAGCTTATAATTTCTTTCCATCTTTTGTCAATTTGATATGTACCCGCATTTTCGTCGTCTAAAAATTGATAGTTGAAATAATGCTGCGGAAATAAATTATTGTATGTTGTTTGGAGGATATTTAACGCCTGAACCATCTTTTCTTTTTGAATTTTTATTAAAACATTTTCCCGATGGTCCCTCATGCTTAATATCTGTGGTTCTATTTTTTCTTTTAATGATCCATAGTGATAGTCTTTCACTACGCCAATTACAGTTTTTATACTCCTGTCATCTAAATATGTTATCTGTTGACCGATCGGGTTTTCCCATCCGGCAGATTTTACAAATGTTTCATTTACTATTACTGACTTTGCAGCGTCTGTTCCGTATTGGTTTGAAAAATTTCGTCCTGTTTTCAACGGTATCTCCAGTGTTGATAGATAAAATTCGTCAACGCTGATTTCTCTCTCGATAAGATTTTTGCTATTTACAGAAACAGTATTATCCGGGTAAGGCCCTTCTTGAGTAGTCACTTGTTTCACTGATGGATCTTTCAGTAATGAGTTTCTGAATGTTGCAATCACGTTCGAATCTATCCGCTGCGGTGGTAAAGGAATTTTAATGATATCCGCAGCGTTATATCCCAAATTTTCATTCGAAATAAACTTCATCTGCTTGTAATAAATGATCGTGGAAATAATGAGGCTTACTGCCAATGTGAATTGCAAAACAATAAGACCTTTGCCAAATAAATTTTTATTGCTCAGTTTTTGCTTACTGTACAATACTTCCGCTGGATTGAATAAAGAAAGCGTTACAGCAGGATAGATACCTGCAATGACTATGCAAATAAGCATGAGGATCGCTCCGTAAAAATATAAGTTGAAACTGTTTGACCCGGATAAAGAAATTTTCTTATCAGCCAACTGGTTAAAAACGGGCAGTAATAATTTGCCAATCAGAACCGCAAAAACATAAGAGATAAAACATAAAATAGCTGCTTCAACTAAAAACTGACTCACGATCTGCCTGCGATTACTTCCGGCAATTTTACGGACGCCGATCTCTTTTGCTCTTTTCAAAGAATCTGAAATGCTTAAGTTGATGAAGTTTACACAAGCCATTAATAAAATAAAAGCGACGATGCCCATGAGTATATAAGAGTAGGTTGTTGTGCTTCGGTCTGATAATCCAGTATCACCATAGGACAATCCAAACGTATGCAGGTGAAAATTGGTGATGGGTTGCAATCCAAATTGATACTGATCGGCAAGACTTTTTGTTTCAAGCAGTTGTTCCTTTGCTTCTGTTTTAAAGACCTCCGTAATTTTTTGTTGTACTATTTTTGGATCCGCACCAGGATGCAATAAAACAAACGTTGTGAGATATTCATTTAGCCAGTTTTCATCATGCCACATCAATTGCAAATATTTGAAAGGTACAAGAACATCAAACTGAATAGAAGAATTCGCAGGAGCATCTTTCGCAACACCGGTGATAGTAAGGTTCTCGACTCCTCTTCCTTCTTCAATTTTTAAAATCCTGCCAACAACATCTGTTGACCCAAAAAATTTCAGGGCAGTGGTTTCTGATAGTACAATAGAGAAAGGATCGCTTAATATCGCTTTCTGATTTCCATATAATAATGGAAAGGAAAACAGATTGAAAAAGCTTTCATCAACGTAGAGGTCTTTAACAGCCAGCGATTTGTTGTTGCTCGAAATATTTATTCCGTCTATCGCCAATATCCGTACATAATCTGAAATTTCCGGAATGGCAGCTTTGAAAGCAGGGCCCTGCACTTGTCCTGTTCCCGCAGTTTTCTGGCTTCCCTGGTCAATAATTGTTGTGGTGAGACGATATAATTCTGATGCATTTTTATGAAACCGATCATAACTCATTTCATCCTGCACATACAAAATAGCTAAAAGCGCACAGGCCATTCCTAATGTCAGTCCTGCAATATTTATAAATGCATAAAGCCGGTTTCGCCACAAGTGTCGCAAAGCTATCTTCAAATAATTTTTGAGCATGAAGCTTTTTTATGTTGTGTTTTGAACGTTAAATGATGAATACATAGCGAATACGATTCATTCTTCCTTATTTAATATTGATCATTTCTCTCATTCCGTTCTCAAACTCTTAACAGGGTTTGCAATCGCTGCTTTTATTGCCTGGAAGCTCACTGTGAGTAAAGTAATAAAGACTACTCCAATACCGGTTATCAAAAATACATCCGCGGCAATACTGATTCGATAGGCGAAACTTTGCAGCCAATTATTCATTAACCACCACGATACCGGGAAAGCGATACACAATGCGATCAATATCAGTTTTAAGAAATCTTTTGACAACATGGTCGTAATATCTGTTACAGTAGCACCGATCACTTTTCTTACCCCAATTTCCTTTCGCCTTCTCTGCGCGGTAAAAGCTGCTAAACCAAACAGCCCCAGGCAGGAAATAATTATTGCAAGACCGGCAAAATATTTTGACAAAATGCTAACCCTTGCTTCAGTATCATATTGCTTTTGATAAGCTTCATCGAGGAAATTATAATCGAAAGGAAAGCCTGGATTATATGATTCGTATAAACGTTGAATGGCGTTAATAGTTTTTGCTTGCTCTGTGCCTTTTATCCTTACCATCATTTTATTCCATACGTTGTTTTGACCAGAGAGAATTATAAAGCAAGGTTTCACTGGTTCATGGAGTGATTCGAAATGAAAATCTTTCACTACGCCGATGATTTGCCTGTCGTGGTCGCTGTACTTGATTGTTTTACCGACAGGGTCTTTCAAATGCATAAGTTTTATGGCAGCCTCATTCAATATGATCTTTGACGATTCATCACCGAAATTTCTTGAATAGCTCCTGCCTGCCGCCATCTGCATACCCATCGTTTCAATAAAATCATAGCTGCCCCCGAATCCTTCCACATAATCTGCTTCATTTGGATCTTTTCCTTCCCAACTCAACCCGTAGTCGCCATAATTTCTACCTATCATTTCATGCCAGGTGTAACTTGCATTTATTACGCGGGGTATTTTTTTTAATTCTGCAATGAATGCATCTTCATTATTCAATATTCTTCCCTCTGAATTGAAACGAATGATGTTATCTTTATTATAGCCGGGATTCGCGGATTGTATAAATTGTATTTGCTTGTATATAATTATTACCGCGATTATCAAAACGGTTGACATCGTAAATTGAAATACCACCAAACCCTTTCGGGACAATGCTTCTGCAAAAGAAGTATTCAACTTTCCTTTTAGTACAGCCAATGGTTTGAACTTTGATAAATACAGTGCGGGATAGCTGCCGGAAAGTAAACCGGTAAATAACGTAATGCCGATAAAGCCAAAAATGATTTCCGGTTCTGCATTCAGCTTTATTTGTTTGCCCGTTAATAAGTTGAATTCAGGAAGCAAAAGCCATGCAATGAAAGCAGCAAACATCATTGCGACGAATGTAAGCATGGTAGATTCAGCAAGAAATTGAAAGATCAATTGACTGCGTCCTGCGCCTGCTACTTTTTTAATGCCCACTTCTTTCATGCGCCTCGAAGCTCTCGCTGTTGAAAGGTTCATGAAATTGATAGAGCCAATTACCAGGATAAAAATGGCAATGACAGAAAACAGTTTTATATATTCCATTTTGCCCCCTACCTGTGAACCATGACTAAAAGTATTGAGCAGGTAATTATCTGAAAAAAGTACAGCGAATGCAGAACGTGTAGTATCACCGCTGTTTTCAGCTACTACATGTGCTATCTTTTTATTGAATGCATTGATATCTGTGCCTTTTTTCAGCAGCACAAAATTGTGCGGCCCTGTAGCGCCCCAATTAGTAACCCAGGGATAAGCTTCCTTCATATACTCAAAAGATAGAACAAAATCAAATTGCTGCGAAGAATGAGCGTTAGGCTTTTCAAATATTCCCGACACAAAGAAATCACGGTCATGTTGGAAACGGACAGCCTTGCCGATAACATTTTCAGTTGTGCCAAATAATTTCACTGCGAGTTCATCAGATATCGCGATGGAATTCTTATTTGCAAGCACATTGTTCTTCTTTCCATCAATAAGCTTAAATGAAAAAATGCTGAAATAATCTTTACCTGCATATTGTCCATAAGCTTTGATATTTTTCTCACCGGTGGAGAGCGTAAACTTCTGGAACCATTCATGCGGAGCTAATGCTGCTGCATATTCTATTTCGGGCATTTTAGCAGCCAATAATTCACCGAGCATACCGGATGATTCATCAGATACAGCGGTTTGTCCGGCCGCCTTTCTATGCTCCATCAACTGGTAAACCTGGTCATTCTTTTCAAAGAATTTATCAACACTTAGTTCATCATGCACCCATAAATAAATCAACAATGCGCATGCTATTCCTGAAGAAAGCCCCAGTACATTAAGAAAAGTAAATTGCCGGTCTTTTATTAAATTCCGCCAGGCGATTTTGAAATAATTTTTAAACATAAAGCCCCCTTCTTATTCCCCCCAACGGGGGAAGGATTTGTATTTTGTTTACTAATAAAATTGCCATTTTTTTATTTATACGCCTCTTGAAATCCCCTCTCCGCGAGGATTTGGAGAGGCTATTCCGTTCTCAAACTTTTTACAGGATTGGCTATCGCTGCTTTTATTGCCTGGAAACTTACCGTTATCAATGCGATTATAACGGCAATACCACCGGATAGTGCAAACATCCACCACGTAATATTAATCCTGTACGCAAAATCCTGTAACCATTTATTCATGAAATACCAACCTGCAGGAATTGCTATAATTAAAGCTATCATCACCAACTTCAAAAAATCTCCGGAAAGCATGGTTGCAATAGCAGTTGTTGAAGCGCCAAGTACTTTGCGGATACAAATTTCTTTTATGCGTTGCTGTGCAGCAAATGTTGCAAGCCCGAATAAACCAAGACAGGCGATAACTATGCCGACTATCACCAGGCTTATAAAAACTTTTTCAAACCGGTTTTCTGATGCGTAAAGCTTTGCATAAGTTTCGTCCAAAAAAGTATATTCAAATGGCCTATCCGGTGAAAATTTTTTCCAGGTATTTTCTAATTGCTCCAACGTACTTTTAATATTATCTGTTGAAAGCTTTACAGTGAAGTTGCCAACTCTCATTGGAATATTCACAAATGCAAATGGTTTAACCTCCGTTCGAAAAGATGTATAATGAAAGTCGCCCACCACGCCGATTACTTTCAAATAATTCTGATCCCAATAAATATTTTTTCCTACACCAGGCTCCGGAACGCCAAGTGCTTTCACCGCTCTTTCGTTTAAAATAACACTCCCGATTAATTGATTTGGAATGGTATCTCTTTTATTGATCATAACATCAGATGGGAATTTTGGAGAAAAATTTCTCCCCTCTTTTATTGCAATTCCTAACGCTTCCGTAAAATCATTGCCAACACTTAAGAAATTTACGGGTTGATCATTCAGCGATCCTTGCAAATGCATTCGATGTGTCCAGTTTTGTCCGCCTAATACGCCATCTGATGTTGCAATTTTTTTAACACCGGTAATTTGCAAAGCAGCATTTTGAAATGCATCCTTTTGATCATCAGGTAACGTTGACGCATTTTTTACTATTAACACCTGGTTTTTATTCAATCCCAAATCTGAGGATTGGATAAAATGCATTTGTTTGGCAATAACCAATGTCCCGATAATCAAAACAATTGAAATAGCAAATTGTGTAACTACCAAAACTTTACGAAGATTTAATACTGCGCCATTATTTTTTCTTACACCTTTTAGCATGCCCGCAGGCTTAAAAGATGATAAATAAATTGCGGGAAACAAGCCGGCAACAAGTCCAAGAAACAATGCCGTAAGTAAGAGATAAAGAAATGCCTCAGGGTGATCGTTAACCGATAGTTGTTTTTGAGTTATTGAGTTCACGACAGGTAATAATAATTGGGCTATCACGACTGCTAAAACAGAAGCAATCATGCAGGTCAAAAAAGATTCTGCTAAAAATTGCTTAACCAGTTGCAACCTGGATGCCCCTGTAATTTTTCGTACGCCAACTTCTTTTACTTTTATTGATGATTTCGCTGTTGCAAGATTTACATAATTAATACCTGCAATAAGAATAATAAATAAGGCGATGATACTAAATATATATATCTGAATCTTGTTGCCATTAGGTTCCAGTTCCGTTTTAAGATTCGACGACAGGTGAATAGATGTTAAAGGTTGCGTATAAAAAATAATTTTCCCGGAAGGATCATGTTGGTTATACAGGCCTTGTATCTTTTTTGCAAAGCCCGTAATATTGGTATGTGGTTTTATTTTGGCATAAGTATAAAAATCATCCCAGCCCCAGTCATCATTATCATCACCGGTAAGTCTTTGAAGAGATACTGCAAAATCAAAATGAAAATGTGCGTTCAGGGGAACATTTTTTATTACACCTGTAACAACAAGGTCGTTTAGCATTTGATCTGCATGTAAGGTTTTTCCTATAGGATTCTCATTACCAAAATATTTTTTTGCCATGCTTTCAGTAAGTACAACTGAATTGTCATGTGTGAAAGCTGTTTTGGGATTTCCTTCCAGGAATGAAAAAGTAAAAACATCTAAAAAGCTGCTATCAACAAACAACATGTTTTGTTCATTAAATTTTTTAATGCCATATTGAAAAAGAAAATCACTTCCCCAGTCAGGATTGGCAAAAAATCTCGTAACGTTCACAACTTCCGGAATTTCTTTTTGCATGGCAGGCGCCAGTAACAGCGGTGTTGTAGCTTTCGATACCTGACTGCCATCATTATTCAAAACATTTTCTGCTACCCTATAAGCATTTTCTAAGTCTTTGTTAAATCGATCATAGCTTCTTTCATCTTTTACATATAAAAAAATCAGTAAGCTGCAAACCATACCAGTTGCCAGGCCAAAAATATGAATACAGGAAAACACCTTGTTCCTTATCAAATTCCGCCATGCAGTTTTAAAATAATTTTTAAACATAAAGCCCCCTTCTTATTCCCCCAACGGGGGAAGGATTTGTATTTTGTTTACTAATAAAATTGCCATTTTTTTATTTATACGCCTCTTGAAATCCCCTCTCCGCGAGGCTTTGGAGAGGCTATTCCGTTC
>JAHEZC010000544.1 GCA_023251275.1 Parafilimonas sp.
TAAAAAGCTAAAATATGACTGAAGAAATAATTATTGCCGGATTTGGTGGACAAGGTGTATTGTCTATGGGAAAAATTCTCGCTTATTCAGGTATGATGCAAAATAAAGAAGTAAGCTGGTTTCCATCGTATGGCCCTGAAATGCGTGGCGGAACAGCGAATGTTACTGTCATTATAAGTGATGAACGTATTAGTTCACCGATTTTAAACAAGTTTGATACAGCCATTATTTTGAATCAGCAATCTATGGATAAGTTTGAGAGCTCCGTTAAGAAAGGTGGCGTTTTGATTTATGATCCTAACGGCATCGTTCGCCATCCGGAAAGAACCGACATCAATATTTATACGATAGACGCTGCTGACGAAGCTGCAAGATTAGGGTTAGCAAAAGTTTTCAATATGCTTGTTTTAGGGGCATTTTTAAAATTAAAACCTTTAATCGAGCCGGAATATATGCGCAAAGGGCTTGAGAAATCATTGCCTGCACGTCATCATAATTTAATTCCGGAAAATGAAAAAGCGATTGCAAGAGGAATGGAGATTGTCAAACGACAACATGTATTGAATTGAAATCAAAGACAAATTGAAAGGTTATGAAAGTATTATTAGCAAAACCCGGACTTGATGGCCATGATGTAGGTGTGAAAGTGCTGGCTCATGCGCTCAAAGAAGCGGGGCACCAGGTTGTTTATACCGGCTTAAAAAAATCAATAGAAGAAATTGTACAGAAAGCTAAAGAAGAAAAACCGGATATAATTGGCTTGTCCATTCTTTCAGGAACTCACCAGATTTTATGTGAAAAACTGAATGCTGAAATGAAAAAAAATAATTTGAAAACCCCATGGATAGTAGGTGGAAATATACCTGCAGAAGATGTGGAGGCGCTCAGGAAAACAGGCGCTTTAGAAGCTTTTCCAACAGGAACCAAAATTGAAACAGTAGTAGAATACATTAGCAATTTTAAAAAATAATTACCGGGATGGAAGCTAAGACCGCTAATATTAAGAAGGAAGAAATAAAAAAGGTATTTCTTGAATCCGGACTGGAAGTGAAGCCTGTTTATACTTACCAGGATGAATACAGAATTATTCCCGGCTTTAAAGAAGAGTTGCCCGGACAGTATCCATTTACTCGTGGCATTCACCCTTTAATGTATCGCAAACGCCCGTTCACTATCCGGCAATATGCAGGGTTTGCATCACCTGAAGAAACCAATGAGCGTTTTAATTTCTTAATTAAAAACGGACAAACTGGTTTGAATGTGGCATTTGACCTGTCAACACAATGTGGTTTGGACTCTGATGATCCACGGGCGCTTGGTGAAGTAGGAAGGGTAGGGATGGCCATTGACACACTGGAGGATTTTGAAATTGCTTTTAATGGCATTGATCTTGACAAAATTACTGTTTCGATGACCATCAACGGCTCCGCAATAGTACTGATAGCCATGTATTTTGCCCTTGCCGAAAAGAGAGGATACGATCTTAAAAGTCTTCGCGGCACTGCACAAAATGATATTCTTAAGGAATTCATTGGAAGAGGAACATGGATATTTCCTGTTGACAAATCTGTTAAACTGGTTGTTGACACGATTGAATACTGCGCTCAAAATGTTCCGAAATATTCACCGGTAAGTGTGTGCGGCTATCACATTCGTGAATCCGGAGCAAACCCTGTACAGGAAATGGCCTATGCTTTTTGTATCGCAAAAGCCTATTCCGATGAAACTATGAAGCGGGGAATTGATATTGATGAATTTGCTTCGCGGCTTTCTTTCAACTTTGATATTTATGGGAATTTATTTGAGCAGATCGCGAAATTCAGGGCGGGAAGAAGATTATGGGCGAAAATAATGCGCGAAGAATACCAGACTAAAAAAGAAGAATCCTGCTGGATGCGCATGATAGCCGGTGGCGGCGGTGCAGGGCTTACTAAGGAACAACCTGAAAATAATATTGTACGCACTGCATACTACGCACTGATAAGCGCACTTTCCGGTACGCAGACTATGGCCCTCTGTACCTATGATGAAGCCTTTACTATTCCTACAGAAAAATCTGCTGAAATAGCATTGCGCACCATGCAGATTATGATTGACGAAATGGGCATTTGCGATACCGTTGATCCGCTTGGGGGCTCTTATTATATTGAAACGCTTACCAATGAAATGGAATCTGCTATAAAGAAAGAAATGGCTAAGGTTGACGAGCAGGGTGGGATCATTAATGGGGTTGCCACTGGAAAAGTACAGGAAGCTGTTTCAAGGCAGGCATACATAAGGGAGAAAGCCATGCAGGATGGTAAGATCCTGAAGGTTGGGTTGAATTGTTACAAGAAAGAAGAGGAAAAGAGGACTGTAGAATTTCATCCATACAACATTGAGGCGGCAAACAGGCAAGTGGAAAAATTAAAGAAGAAACGGCTTGAAAGGAATAATGGATTGGTAAAACAACTTTTAAGTGTTGTCCGTGCAGATGCTGAAAATAATGCCAACCTGATGCCTTCTATTATTGCCGCAGTGAAAGAATATGCAACGGTGGGAGAAATTATTGGTGTGTTGAAAGAAGTATATGGGGAATATAATGAACCTATTTTCTTTTAACGCTATAAGTGAAAAACACAATTGAATAATTGGCAGTGATAACAGAAAATGTAAAAAGAATAAC
>JAHEZC010000545.1 GCA_023251275.1 Parafilimonas sp.
TGAAAAATTATTTTTTGATACTGTTTTATCGGGAAATATGCAGCGTTCATGTGCTACCTGTCATCAGCCCGGGAAAGCTTTTACAGATGGATTGGCCAAAAGTCTTGCATTGGATATGGCCGGCACTATTTCACGCAATGCCCCCACACTTTGGAATGCTGCATTTCAGCCCAAACAATTTTATGACAGCCGCGCCGTATTTATGGAAGATCAGGTATTTGATGTGCTGCATAATGCAAAAGAAATGGGCAGTTCTATGCAGCTTATTGTGCAACGGATAAAAAAAGACAATACTTACATTGATCTTTTTAATAAAGCTTATGCATATTCCGGTGAACCTTTGAATGAGCATAATGTTACCAATGCCATAGCCTCTTATTTGCGTTCTTTGATAAGTTTGAATTCGCGATTTGACAGGTATATGAATGGGGGCAAAGAATTATTGAATGATGAAGAAAAGAATGGGTTCAATTTATTTATGGGAAAAGCGAAATGTGCCACTTGCCATTTTGTGCCTTTTTTTAATGGTGTGGCCCCGCCATATTTCAGCGAAGCTGAATCGGAAGTGCTGGGCGTACCCGCCACGAAAGATACAGTACATCCTGTGCTGGATAAGGATGAGGGCAAATATAATTTGTATCCCATAAGTATTTTGAGGCATGCGTTTAAAACTCCCACGCTTCGCAATATCGCATTGACTGCGCCTTATATGCATAATGGCGTATATGAAACACTGGAGGAGGTAATTGATTTTTATAATAAAGGCGGCGGCGCAGGATTGGGAATTGCTCCTGTGAATCAAACATTACCCGAGACCTCTTTGCAATTGACAAAGCCTGAAGAAAATGAACTGATCGCTTTTTTACATGCTCTTACAGATACAGTGAAAGTAAATTTACAAAAATGAGGTTGCTGTCCTAATAGCAAATTTGAATACCATTTTTATCAAATATTTGAATCCTAATTATCCTATATATTTATTATTCATAGAGTATCCTGATGATTGAGCTGACTGAGTTACTAACTGAAAACAGGTTTTACATCTTATTAGCTATCAAAAAAGCTTCAGGAAAACTGCTCAAAAATATTAGTGTGTAAATTAAACATCCGAAATCTGCCATTTTGCATTACCTTTGCCCGCTTTTATCCGCAACATGACATGTGCCGCCCCGTAAGGCGGCGGCGAGCTGCATGTAGCCTATTTTATAAGTAATAGACGCATGAAATAACCATTACAGGGTTAACAGTTTCGCCAAAGGTGATAATACTGTGATACCCCGGAATTATTGATACAGGTTATTCCATTGGCTATGGAAATACAAACAATAAACAAATGAAATTATCACAGTTCAAATTTGATCTCCCGCTCAATCTTATTGCTCAAAACCCAACCAAGCGTCGTGAAGACAGCCGCATGATGGTCGTCTATCGGAAGACCGGCAACATGGAAAACAAACATTTCCGCGACATACTCGATTACTTTAACGACAAAGATGTATTCGTGGTAAATAATACCAAAGTTTTTCCGGCACGTATGTATGGCCGTAAAGAAAAAACCGGCGCAAGGATCGAAGTTTTTTTATTAAGAGAACTCAATAAACCTAATCGCCTTTGGGATGTAATTGTTGACCCTGCCCGTAAGATACGCGTAGGGAATAAATTATATTTCGGGGACAACGATGAACTGGTAGCAGAAGTAATTGATAATACGACGAGCCGCGGCCGCACCATCCGTTTTCTCTGGGATTCCGATGATGCAAGCTTCAAGCAAATGCTGGAATTTCTTGGTGAAACGCCATTGCCAAAATACATCAAACGCAAGCCTGATGAAGAAGATAAGGAACGTTACCAGACTGTATATGCAAAATACGAAGGTGCAGTTGCAGCACCCACTGCAGGTCTTCATTTCAGCAGGGAACTCATCAAGCGCTGCGAAATAAAAGGTATCCGTTTTGCTGAACTTACCCTCCATACCGGTCTCGGCACTTTTCGACCGATAGAAGTGGAAGATCTGAGTAAACATAAAATGGATGCGGAATATTACAGGATTGATGAAGAAGCATGCAAAATTGTAAACAAGGCGAAAGAAACAGGTCAGCGCATCTGTTCCATCGGCACTACTACAATGCGTGCCATGGAGACAAGCTTTACTGCGCAGAAATTATTAAAGCCAAGTGAAGGCTGGACAAATATTTTCATTCATCCTCCTTATTCATTCAATATAGCAGACAGCCTTGTAACTAACTTTCATCTGCCTAAAACAAGTTTACTCATCATGGTTTGTGCATTCGCAGGCTATGATCTGGCGATGGAAGCCTATAAAAAAGCGATCAGGGATAAATACCGTTTTTTCAGTTATGGTGATGCCCTGATGATCCTGTAAACACGCGGCCACATGAGGAAGAAAGCCCTGCACTGGCCGGGCTTTTTTACAAATGGTATTTTACATCTTCATCCTGCGCTTATCTTCGCTGCTTAGAAATTCATAAAATGAAAAAGAATTTACGGTTCATTCTGTTTTCTCTTTTCTGGTTTACATTTTACATTTTACATTTTACATTTTCTTATGCCCAGGCGCCTGCAACTTCCGGCAGTGCAGATATTTTTTTACAATTAAAAAAGCTGAATGTATTGGGCAGTGTATTATATATCGCCGCGCATCC
>JAHEZC010000546.1:0-2205 GCA_023251275.1 Parafilimonas sp.
AAAAGAAGATTATTGAAATGAAAGACTTCAGAGAAAGCTATTCGGCGTAAATGGTTGGTTTTAGATATGCTTGCATAACTTTATTATCTTTCCTTTGCATGAAAGTTCATTATAAAACTATCAATCTTCCATTTCAATATCCTTTTACTATTTCGGGAGGAAGAACAAAAACGCATCAGCCTTCATTAATTATCGCTTTATCTCTTGGGCCTTTTACAGGTTATGGTGAAGCGCCTGCCATCACGTATTATAATATCACAGTTGAACAAATGATCGCAGACCTTGAAAGCAAAAAAAACTATGTGGAGAAATTTGCTTTCACAGAACCTGAACGGTACTGGCATTACCTGCATCATTTGTTCCCCAAAAACTACTTTCTTGTCTGCGCCCTTGATATAGCCGCATGGGACTTGTATGGCAAAATGAGAAATGCCCCTTTGTATAAACTTTGGAATACTGAATGGTCATCTGCTGATGCAACGGAAAAAGCCAATCCGCTGACTGATTACACAATTGGAATTGATACAATAGATAAGATGCTTGAAAAAATAAAAGACAAAACCTGGCCCATTTATAAAATAAAAGTTGGGACGGAAGATGATATTGCGGTCATCAAAGCTTTACGAATTGAATTGATCGAGCAACCGCTCCAAAAAAATAATTGGGAGGAAATGAAAATTTTGTATGAACATTCACCGCTTCCTTTGTTTGCAGATGAAAGTTGTGTGTTTGAGAATGATGTGGAAAAATGTGTTGGATATTTTCACGGAATAAATATAAAGTTGACAAAATGCGGCGGCATTACGCCTGCCTTACGCATGATACAAAATGCAAGACAACATGGGTTGAAAGTGATGATGGGCAGCATGAATGAAAGTACAGTCGGCAGTGCAGCGATGGCGAATTTTTTACCACAGTTGGATTATGCGGATATGGATGGGCCATTGTTACTGGCAGAAGATACAGCCGCAGGTCTTCTATATGATTTTGGAAAAATAAGATTAAGCGGTAAACCGGGCATGGGAATTGAATTGATATGAGATAAGTTGATAAACGATATATGTAAAAAATAAAAAAGTTTTTCAGCAACTATTTTTCAAAATACACCAGCGTTCCACCAACCCATTCTTTGTCTTTATTGTAGCGCACACCGATCATTTTTCCTTTGCTTAGGCGCGCAAGATTATGCGTGGCAACAGGACGCGGTGCGCC
Source organism: Parafilimonas sp. (assembly GCA_023251275.1). Taxonomy (GTDB): domain Bacteria; phylum Bacteroidota; class Bacteroidia; order Chitinophagales; family Chitinophagaceae; genus JAHEZC01. Next base: position 1,213 of record JAHEZC010000546.1, read on the forward strand.
ATCTTTCCAGAAATAAAAAATACGTATCTCCGCTTTGGCTGGAATGTCCGGCGTTTTGATCACATCAGCATATTTTACTTTGCGCTGCAATATCCAGTTGTGCGGGTCTTTTACTTTGTCAATATCTTCTTTGGTAACGTCAATAACCACACCTTGTCCGGCAAATGAGAATAAAGGTTTAAGTACATAATTTTCAAGATCGGATGGCAATTGTTTTATATCGCTTAAGAATTTTGTCTCCGGTACATAAGGATGCTGAATATACGGCAGCGTGAATTTACTGATGCGGTAAAACCAATTGGGATGCGGTATCCATTCCACATCTAACTCTTCAAATAAAATTTTTCCCTGCTCCTGCACTTCCTTGCTCTGCTGCTGAAGGTCATCAAAGATCACCCGGTTGTAGATTCGCTTTACTTCAATTTTCTTCCCGTCTTTTTCATAAAATAATTTGTTGCCTTCCTTTATCAGTTCAGTCAGGCATACGATAGGGACATGGAGATAATCCTGCGTCCAGTAAAAATCAATTCTTGTTTTTTGCTTGTGCGGAAATACTTCCAGCAGGATAACGTTTTCAGGATCACAATCACCGACGATAATTTCTTTCAGCAGTTGCAGGTAGCTTTCTTTGTTGAACCCATTGAGATAGGTATCGTACGTTTCAGGAATATTGAAATGTCTTCTTGTTACTTCTGCATGAAAGACCTGGTAAGCAAATAGAGTGGGGAAGCCCTGCATTTCAATTAACTGCGGTTCGAGTTCGCCCTGGTCATTTTCACAGATGCCAAAATCGAATGCGATAAAATGAGCGTGATCATTTTCACCAGGCACTGTTATATCACGAGGAATGGCATGCGACGTAAGCAGTTTGAAATTGTATTGTGTGATCACATCTGCAATGCTTTCGCAGGCAGAAAGCATTTTTTCAGTAAATGTCTTATCAACAAAGATTGGCGTTTCGGCAACCCTGAATTCAAGAGCGCTGGGATGCGG
>JAHEZC010000546.1:2215-2660 GCA_023251275.1 Parafilimonas sp.
CTCATCGAGGTATGCCTGGTATTTTTCTTCAGTAAAATTTTCATTGAACCATTGGCGCATTGCAGGGACCATATCAACAGAATTTAATTATTCTAAAATATGAAAACTTTGAAAACAAAAAGCATATTGGATATTGGGGTATGCAGATATTGGGATATTTAGATATTGGGATGTTGATTTCATGTTACTGCAATATCCTCATAAATCTATATATCACGCAATCTCACAATCTGCAATTCCAGTTAAATCTGCTTAATGCTATTTTTGTTTATTTCTTTTCTTCTTTTGCTTTCCTGTTTCCGCCGTGGTTCCTTCTTCATTGATCACCCATTCATAATCGAGCTGGCGCTTGCCAAGGTTGGCAGACACTACCCTTATCCATACCTTATCACCAATGCGGAACTGACGCCCGCTGCGATGCCCTCTTAAACTGTAATCGCTTTCA
>JAHEZC010000547.1 GCA_023251275.1 Parafilimonas sp.
ATTTCAATCGGTGATTACGTGTTAAGCGGGGGCGAATTGGCTGCTGCTGTAATCGTAGATGCTGTTGGAAGGTTAATTCCCGGCGTCTTAAATGATGAAACTTCCGCCCTTTCAGATTCTTTCCAGTACGATCTTCTTTCTCCTCCTGTTTATACAAGACCTGCAGATTTCAGGGGTTTAAAGGTGCCGGAAGAATTGCTTTCAGGAAATCCGGGAATTATTGATCACTGGCGGTACGAAAAAGCATTGCAAAAAACAAGGCTGCGCAGGCCGGATTTGGAACAAAATGATCCGGTATGAATTATGAGGCAAACGTTTGCATTGTCTTTCGGCAAGATATTTGCTTTTCTATTGCAGAATTATTTTAGTACGGCTGATTTGGCCGTTTTTCAAATAATAATTAAGTAATTTACTCCGTTTTAAAATCCCCATTATCCTGTAGGTGGCCCTGCAAGTTAATTTGTTTTAAAATCTTTAGTGGAAAGCCCTGCTGCAGCAGCGGGGCTTTTTATTTTGCCTTTAATAACTTCAAGAGGCTTATTTTAAAAAAAGACAAACATTCCTGACTTTAGCAGGAAAATCTTGCTTTTATTTACGGCAATAAATTTTTTATTATGTTTCTGAATAATTTCAGTATCACGGCCAACTATGTTGATGTATGGAAAAAAGAGATCTATCCCGCTGAAGTATTGGTGAAAGAAGGTAAAATCATTTCGATCAGGCACACAAATGAACTGCATTTCAAAACATCAAACTTTTTGCTTCCCGGTTTCATTGACAGCCACGTTCATATTGAGAGCAGCATGCTGACGCCTTCAGAATTTGCGCGGCTTGCTGTAGCGCACGGAACGGTTGCAACTGTAAGTGATCCCCATGAAATTGCCAACGTATGCGGTATGGAGGGTGTGGAGTTTATGATTGAAAATGGAAAGCGTGTAAATTTCAAATTCAATTTTGGTGCTCCCAGTTGCGTGCCTGCTACAATATTTGAAACTGCCGGCGCTGCTTTGAACAGTGATGACGTAATGCAATTACTTAATAAAGTTGAAATAAAATATCTCAGCGAGATGATGAATTTCCCGGGTGTTTTATTTAAGGATAGGGAAGTGATGAAAAAAATTGCCGCAGCGCACAAATTAGATAAACCTGTTGATGGGCATGCCCCGGGATTGCGGGGTAAAAACGCAAAACAGTATATTGAAGCGGGTATTACTACCGATCATGAATGTTTTACAAAAGAAGAAGCATTGGATAAATTACAATACGGTATGAAGATCATCATTCGAGAAGGGAGTGCAGCGAAAAATTTTGAAGCTCTAATTGATCTGCTGAATGATTATCCTGATAACATTATGTTTTGCAGTGATGATAAGCACCCCGACAGCCTTGCCGAAGGTCATATCAATCAGCTTTGTGCAAGGGCCGTAAAAAAAGGAATTGACATTTTTAAAATATTGCAGGCGGCATGTATTAACCCGGTATTGCATTATGGACTTGACGCGGGTTTGCTCAGGGAAGGCGATGCAGCAGATTTTATTATGGTGGAGGATTTAAAAGAATTTAAGGTGCTCCGGACTTATATCAATGGAGAGCTTGTTGCAGAAAATGGCAAATCATTTATTGAATCTGTCGAAGTGATTCCCGTTAATCAATTTGACTGCGATGAAATAAAAACAGATGATCTGAAAGTTTTATACAACAATGAGGAAAAGATTTTTGTGATTGAAGCATTGGATGGCCAATTGATCACGAACAAGTTCGAAACTATTCCTAAAATTGAGAATGGCTACATAGTTCCTGACATTGAAAACGATATTTTAAAAATAGCGGTAGTCAATCGTTATCACAATGCACCGGTTGCGAAAGCTTTTATTAAAAATTTCGGATTAAGTCATGGTGCCATTGCATCTTCTGTTGCGCATGACAGCCACAATATAATTGCGGTCGGGGCAGATGATAAAAGTATTGCAACAGCAGTGAATCTTGTGATAAAGGAAAAAGGTGGAATTAGTTGCGTAAGTAGTAGTGATGAAAAAATTTTGCCCTTGCCGGTTGCAGGTTTGATGAGCACAGGCGATGGCTACAAAATTGCCGAAGCCTATACCGGCATTGATAAAATGGCGAAGGAACTTGGATCCTCTTTATCAGCCCCATTTATGACTCTGAGCTTTATGGCACTGCTCGTTATTCCGCATCTGAAACTCAGCGATATGGGATTGTTTGACGGCGATGCATTTAAATTTGTAAATTGACCTTCCGAACTTTCGAAAAATGATACTTAATTCTTTCCTTTATTTGGCTTTTCAAAACCGGTACTTTTCTTCATTCTTACTCCTTGCCAGATTGCTGCAGCAATGGCTACCCATGCAAGGATAGAGGAAATAACTGCCATCTTTAAACTGTTATAATATGATGCGGGTTTAAATTGAAACCGTATGATGTGATTACCTGCCGGCAAAGCCAGGCCTCTTAGTACATAGTCTGTCTTTACAATCGGTGTTTCTTTTCCATCCACATAAGCTTTCCATCCGCGGTCATAAAATATTTCACTGAATACTGCGAACTGTTTGGTCTTTGAACTGCTTTGATAGGTGATAGAATCATTTTCGTTCCTTATCAATTGTATGGATGCAGTACTGTCTGCTTCG
>JAHEZC010000548.1 GCA_023251275.1 Parafilimonas sp.
TATAGATCTCTTGAATCTATAATCGCATTCTCCGAAGAACCGGCTTTGCTTGCCAGATTAAAAATTCCTGTCCATTTAATAGTGAGTGATTACACTCCTTCCAACGAAGAGGCTTTAAAAAAATACTGCCCTTCAGGGTATTCCGTTAAAACTATTCATGGAACAGGCCATTACCCGATGATTGAAAAGCCCGAAGAGTTCAATAAACTCCTGCAGGAAACCTTGAATGAGATAAGTAACAGGAATTAACAGTTGATGACATGACAGTGTTACAAATAGCGGTTGTTTTTAGCTTATTTCTTTTTATTGGTAATCTGCGACTGGCCTGCCTTCTGCATATAAGAGTCGCTAAAGCATAAAAATAGGCTGAATCACAAAGAAAAAAATACACTCAGTCTATTTCAGAATTTGTTTATAAAAAAAAGCTACAAACCTCGTAAGCCGGATTCTGTTTTTACACTATCATTTATCTGGCCCTGGCATTACTGCCAGGATCATGCTGCCTACCCCGGGCCTTGAACGGGCAGCTCTCAAAATGGCCCTGTACATGGCATTACAGCACCCAAGGTTTACCCATGCTATACATTACTGCGTAGCATCGTGAGCTCTTACCTCACGTTTTCACCCTCATTCCGCCAAAGGCGGAACAGAAATTTTCTGTGGCACTGTCTGTATGCTTTTGCCGGGCTAATTACCGGAAAAGCATCCCGGCTCTTTACCGGTGGGTTGCCCTGTGCTGTCCGGACTTTCCTTCCTCCGCTTCAGGCGGAGAACGATAGTTCGGGTTTGTAGCAAATACAAAATTACGAAGAAGAAATTTTTATTTCTGCATCTCCTGCCTTCTTTACACTTCCATATTGTTGCAATAAGTTTTTTGCAGCTTCATAATCATGCACACTTAATTTTTCCATCAGCATTTTAGTACCTCTGTCCAGCAGTTTTTCATTGGTAAGCATCATGTGCACCATACGGTTGTCTTCCACTCTTCCCAATTGAATCATCACCGTTGTAGAGATCATGTTCAGAATGAGCTTTTGTGCCGAACCGCTTTTCATGCGTGTGCTGCCTGTTACAAATTCAGGCCCCACTACCACTTCAACCGGATAATCAGCGATAGCGGCCATCGGGCTATTTATATTGCAGGCAATACATCCTGTTAAAACATTATGTGCTTTACAATCTTTCAGTGCGCCGATCACATAAGGAGTGGTTCCGCTTGCTGCAATACCTACAACAAAATCTTTTTCATTGATTTGAAATACCTGCAGATCTTTCCATCCCTGCTTTGCATCGTCTTCTGCATCTTCAATGGATTTTATAATGGCAACTTCGCCCCCTGCGATCACACCTTGCACAAGTCCATGCGGTACGCCATAAGTAGGTTCACATTCACTGGCATCGAGAATGCCCAAACGTCCGCTGGTGCCTGCACCTATATAAAATAATCTCCCGCCGGCAAGCATTTTATCTGTAATGGCAGAAATGAGTTTTTCAAGTTGAGGTAAAGCTTTTTCAACTGCATAAGGAACTGTTTTATCTTCATTATTGATATTGGTAATAATTTCCATCACGCTCATCTTTTCCTGGTGACGATATTGCGATGGCTGTTCCGTTACTTTAATGAAATTTGTCATAAGGCTAAATCCGAAAGGAGCTTTTTAAATTTATAAGATTTTATTGCTGTTCTTTATGGGTTGATAGTATGGTAATCAATCAATCCCTGCATGGGTTGTTTCAATACTCTTCCCAATTCAAGATGATAGCTGCTGCACAATTCCTTCAATACATCGCGAAAACCATAAGCTATGCTGCCGACAAAACTAACGGGATATATCCAACTTTCACGATAGTGGTATAAATGAGTAAAGAAAAAATCATTAAGGCCGTCTTCGATAATATTTTCTATCATATAATGACCACGGTTCTCAGCAAGAAAAACTGCAAATGATGCAAGATAACGGTTGGGCTGGGGCCATTTGTAAACGTGCTCCAGGATTTCGTCGGTATTCGTCGCGAACGCCGCATCGAACCTGGCAATTAAATCATCATCAAAAGTTTTGTATAAATAATGCTGGATAACTTTTTTGCCAAGATAAGCGCCGCTTCCTTCGTCGCCTAATACATAACCGAGCCCGGGACTGTTTTTTATAATTTTCTTACCGTTGTAATAGCATGAGTTGGAGCCTGTGCCCAGAATGCAGGCTATCCCTTTTTTGTTCCCGCAAACAGCACGTGCTGCTGCAAGCAGATCAATTTCTGCTGCAACCATGGCCGTTGTAAAAACCTTGCGCAAGGCGGACTTCAGCATTTTTACATTTTCCTTCGCACCAAGGCCAGTACCATAATAATAAATCTCCTCTATTGCAGTATTCTTTATCCCTGGCAATAACTCCCTCTCCAGTACCTGCACAATCTGTTCTTCATTTAAAAAATACGGACTGATGCCTTGTGTGAAAACAGTTTTCTTTCTGCCGTTTTTAAGCATGCACCACTCACATTTGGTAGAACCGCTGTCTGCTATCAATTTTATAGCCATATACAATTGTTGTTAAAGTTGATAATGCAAAACCTGCGGTTAAATGTATTATATACCGTTCATTTGTGCTTAGAAGAACTTTACACATTAAACTTTTTAACCTTAAACTTT
>JAHEZC010000549.1 GCA_023251275.1 Parafilimonas sp.
ACCAAGCGGGCTTGCATCATACATAAAAGGCAAATTCACATTGAATAGTTTAAGCACAATTGTGATTAAATAAAAAAGCCCGATGCCGGCAGTCGCTGTAAAAATAATTGACCTGAATTTTTGAGTAACTTTAATTATTCTGAAATAATACAAAAGAAACATAGCAAGAGCTACACCAAAGGTTAAGCCAACTGCCTGTGTCACAATGCCCGGATATTTTTTTGATAATGCATCATTAATCACTACCGAAATTGCACCTAAAAAGAATCCTTCCAATATTCCGTAAGCCGGCGCCAGGTAAGGTGCCCATATTGGCTTAAAACAGATAACCAAAGCGGTAATAAAACCGCCGATCAGCCCCACCCACATCAAGGTCATCATGGTATCCGGCTTCAGTTCAATATACAGGTGCCACGTATAGGCAGCGCCTCCGATAACCATCAGCAGCAGGAAGCCAAATTTATTGAGCGCACCGCGAACAGTCATAGTGTCGCCGGAAACATTGCTGATTGTACCATTAAAAATTTTCTCAGACAAGGTTGGATTTCCTGATTGAAAAAGTGCCATAGAAAAATTTATTTTTGTTGATGCAAAACTACTTAAAACTTCATCAGTGAGAAGTTAATTATTAGGTTTCAGAGCAGGATAATGATCTATTGTTTCAAATACATTTCGTGTATCTGATTTGAGTGTGGAAATAAATTTAGTTAAGGAATCGGTGTATTGTGGTTTTTGAAACATCCGGTCATGAGCAAGAATGACAATATGATTTTCTTCGTTGGTCATGCTATTGTCCAGGAAGTCCTGAACAGTTTTTGCCATTGCGTCTGCACTTTGTTTAGGCACTGATCCTCCTTTGTTAATAAAATTCCATTCTACGTCCCATCCAATAATATTGTAACCTAGAGAATCCAGTTTTTTTGCCACCTGCATAACAGATTTTGGCCCTTTTGTTATTCCATCTTTTCCTGCCCAAACATTATTGCCGGGGAGCCTTACAATTTTTACCGGAACATTTAATTCTCTCTGTGCCTGCAAAATATCAGCCACAGCGCTGTCCGGATGTTTATAAAAAATTCCATAATGATCCCTGAAAGCATGCGTATAACTATGGTTGGCCAGTAAAAATTCGGGATAGCTGTTCCTGATAGAATCCACAAGCCTCTTCCTTCTTACATCAAACTGATGCATGCCCACCATGAAAAAAGTAGCTTTCACTCCCTGGCTATGGAAAACCTGTTTGCATATATTTGTGCCCGGAGGCCACGGGCCATCATCAAAAGTTAAATAAATGTATCTTTTCGAGCTATCATACTTAATGGGTGCTCCGGGAACAGGTTTTTTCACCAAGTCGCTGTCATTTGCATTTTCTGCATTTTTCCCTTTGCAGCTTGTAAGAAAAACTGCAATTACAAAAAAAAAGGTTATTGTGGTTACTGCTTTCGAAGGGAGCGTGTATTCGTTCATGGTTTTTATATTTCGGTGCAAATATAGTATCGTAAATTACTTAGAGGATGCAAAGCCTGTTTTTCTTGTGTGATATTTAACGGTTTTCCACACTTATAAAATTCCCTTAAAAGCACAATTACTTATGCTAACTTTGCGGAAATTTACCCCGCCCTTTTTAATTCAATTCGTGATGCATGGATAGAAAACAAGAATTGCTGAATGATGTAGTGATAAAATTTGCCGGAGACAGTGGTGATGGCATGCAGCTTACCGGATCTCAGTTTACCAACAACACAGCATTACTCGGTATTGACCTCGCCACTTTCCCGGATTTTCCGGCAGAGATACGTGCACCGCAGGGAACAGTTCCCGGCGTCAGCGGGTTTCAGTTGCGCTTCTCCAGCGATCTGGTATTTACACCGGGGGATTTATGTGATGTGCTCGTAGCAATGAATGCTGCGGCACTGAAAGTAAATGTAAAGAGCCTGAAACCGGGTGGAAAAATCATCGCTAATACCGACGGATTTGATGCGAAGAATTTACGTCTCGCAAATTACCCTGAAGGTGTGAATCCTCTTGATGACGGAAGTCTTGATAACTTTGAATTGATAAAGATTGATGTTACCAAAATGACACGTGAAGCGCTGAAAGAGTTTCACGATCTGGGGACGAAAGAAAAGGATAGGGCCAAAAACATGTTCGTGCTTGGCTTTCTGTACTGGATGTATAGCCGCAGCCTTGAGAATACGATCAATTTTCTGAAAGAGAAATTCGGAAGGAAAGAAAATATTTTACAGAGTAATATTAAAGTATTACAGGCAGGCTACAATTTTGGAGATACTACGGAAACTTTTACTACTACTTATAAAGTTGAAAAGGCAAAATTACCGGCAGGCGTTTACCGCAGCATTATGGGAAACCAGGCCCTTGCTTATGGCTTGATTGCTGCCTCACAAAAAAGCGGGTTGCCAATATTTCTCGGAACCTATCCCATAACGCCGGCTTCGGACATTTTGCACGAATTAAGCAGGTATAAAACTTTTGGAGTTCGCACTTTTCAGGCTGAAGATGAAATAGGTGGCATTACTGCTGCGATAGGTGCAAGCTATGGCGGAAGCCTTGGAATTACATCTACGTCCGGTCCCGGCATGGCTTTAAAAGCCGAAGCTATGGGACTTGCCGTAATGCTGGAAATAC
>JAHEZC010000550.1 GCA_023251275.1 Parafilimonas sp.
TTAGGCCTTCGGTTATTTTTATCACATTCTCCGTAAACAAAGTTGTGGTCATGAATTTGTAATGATCTTTATCACGATTGCCAACGTAATGATGCAATGAAATATAATCTATATATTCTCCTAAAGTATTCAGCACGGTTCTGTTCCAGCCTGTCCAATCACTTCCGTAATTGCTGGAGCCGGATGCAATGAGTTTAATGCTGTCATCACTCCATTTCATCAGCTTGGCAGCTTCCAACGCATACTTGCTGTAATCTTCTGCATTCTTGTGCCCCATTTGCCAGGGTCCGTCCACTTCGTTACCAAGACCCCAATATCTTACATGATAAGATTCAGGATGACCATTCTTGGCGCGCAGATCTGAATAGTAAAGACCTGTAGGTGCATTGCAGTATTCCACCCAATTCCTAGCTTCATCCAAACTGCCGGTTCCCATGTTCACGCATATATAAGGCTGCGCTCCTGAAAGTGTTGACCATTTCAGAAATTCATCCGTACCCACCTGGTTGCTTTCAACATCACCCCATGCCAGGTCTTTTCTTTTGGGTCGTTGATCTTTCGGGCCGATGCCATCCATCCAGTGATACCCTGAAACAAAATTTCCGCCTGGCCAACGAACAACACTCACACCTAATTTTTTTGTTGCATCCAGTACATCTTTGCGAAAGCCATTTGCATCTGCCAGTGGAGATTTTGGATCGTATATACCGCCGTAAATACATCTTCCGAGATGCTCAGTGAAGTTGCCGTAAATATTTTTATCAATATCGCCAATCTTTCTTTCAATATCAATCTTGATACGAGCTTTCAGATTTTGCGCATTTGTAATAGCGCTGCTTACGGAAAATAAAAGGAACAGAAGTTTGCAATATTTCATAATACTTGATTTTTTTTCATCATAAATTTTCCCGCTCTCTATCTATGGGTTCAGTCCTGCCCGTAATAACTATCCGGTCCATGCTTGCGTTCGTAATGTTTTTTTATCAAGGCATCTTTCAATCTCAGTGCATCCGCTTTTATATGCTCAGTTAAATAAGCCATCTGCGCAATGTTTTCCAATACTGCACTATTATAGACAGCTTTCTCTGCATTCTTGCCCCATGTAAATGGTGCATGATTTCCAACCAGTATCATTTGAATTTCTTCGTAACTTAAATTTTTTTCTTTAAAACAGTTAATGATTTGAAATCCTGTTTCATATTCATAATCACCTCCGATCATTTCATCGCTCATTGGTGATGCGCAGGGAATATCAACAGTATTGTGATCCGCATGCGTAGTACCATAAATCGGTATATCACGTTGTGCCTGCGCCCATGCTGTTGCATACATGGAATGTGTGTGTGAAATGCCGCCGATATTTTCCCAATGTTTGTAAAGTAATGCATGTGTTTTTGTATCTGATGATGGGCGCAGTGTGCCTTCCACAATATTTGATTCAAAATCAACGATCACCATTTTAGCAGGAGACAATTCATCATAAGGCACACCGCTTGGCTTGATCGCAAATGCACCAAGGCTCCTGTCTGCAGCGCTTACATTTCCAAAAGTAAACAGCACCAAACCCAATTTCGGCAATTGCATATTTGCTTCGTAAGCAGCCTGCTGTATGTGTTCGTATTTGCTCATGCTCAATTTTAATTCACTGCAATGTTATCAATACAACCGACATTGGTGGCAGGGTCACTGAAAATTGATCTCCGGTTTTTTTAAAATCAGAAAACTTTGCAGGCTTTATTTTAGCTGGCTGTTCGAAAGTATTAATATCCGTAAACTTTTCTGAAGTCAATATTTGCGCTTCTGCATTTGTCCAATTGGTATTATCCATCAAAGCATTGATAGTGATTTTTTTTGAAGGATCAATATTAACCAGTGTAATATGTATGACACCTGCACTGTCTTTCGAAGCAGAAGCATTGATTGCCGGAATCCTTTCATTGCTGAAAACATAATCAGGACTAAAAAAATGTACCGGTAATAAGGTTGCATTTTGATGCACTTTGTACAAATCAAATACATGATAGGTTGGCGTGAGGAGCATTTTTTCTTTATTAGTGAGAATGAGCGCCTGCAATACATTCACTGTTTGTGCGAGGTTTGCCATACGTACTCTGTCGCAATGATTATTGAAGATATTGAGTGTGATTGCAGCTATCAATGCATCACGCAAACTGTTTTGTTGGTAAAGAAAAGCAGGATTAGTGCCGGGTTCTGCATCGGTCCATATTCCCCATTCATCCACAGCAAGGGCAACTTTTTTCTGCGGATCATATTTATCCATAATGGCGCTATGCTTATTGATCAGTTCTTCAATATGCATGCAATTTTTTAATCCTTTGAAATATTCATCTTCATTGAAAGAAGTGGCAGATCCTTTTTTATCCCATGAGTTCACAACAGTATAATAATGCATAGTTATTCCCCACATTTGCGATGCAGGAATTTTTTTCATACACATTTCAGTCCAGTTATAATCTTCGCTGTTGGCGCCGCTGACAATTTTTTTAAGTGGCGCACCCGGATAATTTTTGCAAAAAGCAGCATAGCGTTTATAATTGTCTGCATAAAACTCAGGTGTCATTTCACCGCCGCATCCCCAGCTTTCATTACCTACACCCCAGAAAGAAACACGCCACGGTTTTTCT
>JAHEZC010000551.1 GCA_023251275.1 Parafilimonas sp.
CTTTTGCCAGGGCGACTATCTCACCTGTTTTGGAATAAGTGCCGGGAATGTAAATAAGCCCTGTAGAGAAACCGACGGCGCCCTCTTTCATCGCCTGTTCGGTAAGGCTTTCCATCTTTTGCAGTTCTTTGGCAGTTGGCTCCCTGTCTGCATCGCCCATTACGACTTTACGCAAGTCATTATGACCTATCAACGTAGCTACATTGATGGAGATATGCAGGTTGTCAATAAAGGATAAGTACTGCCTGATATTTGTATGAGATAAACCGCAGTTGCCTGTGATGACTGTGGTAACGCCATCCAGAATAAAATTGGTTGCCAACGGATTTTTTATTTCATCATCTTCAATATGCGTATGCACATCAATAAAACCGGGTGAAACGATCAGGCCTGTTGCGTCAATTGTTTTTTGTGCATGCCAGTTTTGGAGATTGCCAACCGAAATTATCTTTCCGTTTTTCACGGCTACATCACCATAGAACCAGGGATTGCCGGTGCCGTCAAATATTTTACCATGAATAATGAGAATATCCGCGGTGTTTTGTGAAAATAAATTATGAGAGATGAAAAGAATGCAAATAAGAAAATATTTCATGAGGTTAAGATAGGGAGATATAGAGATATGCGGAAAGGAGCAGGCAGATTTTTATTTTTCTTTACCTGTGAGGAGAGGGAATTGAAATATTGTACTGTGGAAAGAGCCACCTGAAGGTACATACATAGTTGACTGGAATTTTCTTTTTCGGAATTGTGTTATCATAAGAAAGATTGTGTCACGCAAAGGCGCAAAGATAGTGAAGAAATATCTTTCCTCAGAACGTTAGAATATTTGCGAAGGCAGGGGATTCATTAAATTTACAGCCCTGTACAAATACCCAATTGAAAAATATATTGTTGAAGTTATGAACTAAAGTTGAAAATCGAACGTCAAGCTGGAACCGCTGTCAATGTTTGCGTAGCTGATCTAAGCATTGACCAGCTTAGCCTTTTGCAAAGGATACTTTTGTTGGAGCTGTTTTCGCTTGATTTTTATTTTAACTCTATTCTCATACTATCAAACTTTAACATGTTTGGAGGTACATTAAATTTGATTTCTTTATCAGTGAAAGAAAGTTTCGGGTCAAAGTTGAATCCTTTCAAATCATCCCACCATGGAGTACAGGTTTCTCCTACTTCACTTTGAAACAGGTTTCCACCAATAGTGTCGTAATCGTAAATTGAAGTACCTGCTGGTCTTCCAATCCATTTATCTTTTAAATCAATTCTGAAAAATTTCAACATCTGATCTTTGTCGTATTCAGACAGACTTACTATATAATCCATAGCTTTTTCATTACTTCCAAAATATTTGTCAGCAAAATAAATTTTAATTCCTTGATTTAAGTGTCCGTCTGTATATACGTTTGCATGAATCGGTTTGCCCATAAATCTTGCTGAACCTGTTAACCATTTCAATATTATTGGATGATTTATTGAAGTCAGTCCAACTACAATTGCAAAAACTATAAGAAGTCCAATGATAATTTTCAAAAATTTACGAAATGTCATATTAAATAGCAACCAACTCCCAAGTTGTTATCATTTTTTTTGCATGAGAAATTTTATTTCACAATCAGCACCTGTCTGCTTTCTGTTTTTTCACCGCATACCAGTTTTAAAAAATAATAGCCGGCGCTTAGCTGTTGATGATTGATGATAACAGTCTTACCGGTTCCATCGCCGATATTTTTTGACAATACATTCCTGCCTGTGGCATCGTATAATGAGATAATCATTTTTTTGCCGCAACTGGCATTCAATCCCAGGTAAACGGCATTGTTTGAGGCATATACCGATCTTATGAGTGCAGGGTTTGCCATATTTTCATCCGGGGCACTTACAGTATTCATAAGTGATGCTGTTGCAAGAGACGGACATACCGTTTTTGAGCTGCCTGTAAGCCATCTTTCCTTTGCCGGATTTGTTCCGGTGTTAATTACAGTTGGAATTCCAATCGAAGGCCATGCTCCTGCTATATTCCAGAACGCAGGCTTCTTTTTCAGGTAATAACTTTTATCTGCCAGCACATTCGGACCTGCAGGCTGAATAGTGCCCCGTATGTTGTTGCCATAAGTAAAATGATTGCTTCCTGCAAGCGAATAATTCCCTTTCACTCCTGAATTGGTGACTTCGTTACCCACAAAGTTTTGTCTGTCAGAATTTACGCTGCCACTTGTAATAGTGATTCCATAGCCTTCTGCACGGTTTCTGAAATAGGTATTATAAGGACCTGATGGCCCATTGGTTTGGTCTATTGAAATAAACTGCCCGATATTTCCTTCAAATAAATTGGCATAGGGATAATGCCCGTGCAGCAGCATATCGGCGCCGTAATCATGCGGTATCTCACTGCGATAGGGATCGGATGAATAATTATATGCAAATACATTACCGTTGGCGCCCTGCTGGCAAACCATAGAATGGCGCAGGTGTTGGAAAATGGTGTTCTCCACCTTGCAGTCGCTCAGATGTGTAATCATCGTAATGCCATAACCTGAAGTGCCTGACCCGTCATAAGTAAAAGAGTGATGTATATAGCAACCCGTAATGGTAATATTTTTACTTGCCGTCAGCATAAAATGAGAACCCTGGCTCAT
>JAHEZC010000552.1 GCA_023251275.1 Parafilimonas sp.
GGTGATGATGCAGCAGTGATTGATGATTTCGGTAAGCAAACTGTTCTCTCGACTGATTTGATGATCGAAGGAATTCATTTCGATTTAATGTACACGCCCCTGAAACATCTTGGCTACAAAAGTGTCATCGTCAACCTGAGTGATATATACGCTATGAATGCAACTCCCACGCAGATCATTGTAAGTGTTGGCATCAGCAATCGTTTTGGTGTGGAAGCTATGGATGAGTTTTATGAAGGCATTTATGTTGCCTGTAAAAATTATGGTGTTGATCTCGTCGGAGGCGATACATCTTCATCCAATAAAGGGTTTATTATTTCGGTTACGGCTATCGGTGAAGTTGCGCCTGATAAATTTGTAAAACGCAGTACGGCAAACAAAGGAGACTTGATTTGCGTAAGCGGCGATTTGGGCGGAGCTTTTCTCGGCCTGACTTTACTTGAGCGTGAAAAGAAAATTTATCTTGAAAATCCGCAGATACAACCTGATCTTGAAGAAGAAGATTATATTGTACAACGATTATTGAAGCCTGAAGCAAGAAAAGATATCATAGATTTTTTTGAAATGAATAATATTATTCCCACTGCAATGATGGACATCAGTGATGGCCTGAGCAGCGATATATTGCATATCTGCAAACAAAGTAATCTTGGCTGCAGGCTGTATGAAGAAAAAATTCCTGTTGTAGAGGAAAGCAGGAATGCTGCATTCAAATTTGGACTGGATCCGACTGTATGTGCATTGAACGGCGGAGAAGATTATGAACTGCTTTTTACATTAAAGCAGGAAGATTATGATAAAATAATTCTGAATGAAGAAATAAGTATCATCGGCTACATGACTGAGGCGGAAGAAGGGGAGAAGCTTTTGACAAGGGGCGGAAATACCTTCGACATAACTGCGCAGGGATGGAATGCTTTTAAATAAGAATTGATCTTACTTTGACTGAATGATGAGAATGAAATATTTGCAAGGGAGGTTTTTTTTTAGCTGGTTTATAGTGGTAATGGTTTCTGCATTACTGTTCGGTTGTGCTGCTTCGAGGAACAATACTTTCAATCCTGACACAAAAATTCCCCCTGCTATGCTGAAATCAGATGCTATTCTGTTAAAAAAAATATTAGAAGCTAATCATCCATCCTTATACTGGTACACGCCAAAAGACAGCATTGATTATTATTTCAATAATGCTATAAACAGTATGGATGATTCGCTTACGGAACTGCAGTTTAAAAATAAAATTGCATGGGCAGTAAGTAAGATACGTTGCGGGCATACTTCTGTAAGATCATCGAAATCGTATATAAAATATTTTTCACGAAATAAAGAAATTCAATTTCCGCTTTTCTTAAAAGCATGGAATGACAGCCTTGTTGTTTTGGGAAGCCTGTTCAGAAAAGATAGTATTTTCAAGCGGGGAACTATCATTACTTCCATCAATGGCGTTAATAATCATGAATTGCTCGATTCAATGTATCAATTCATCAGCACCGATGGATATGCAGATAATTTTAAAAGCCAGGTTATAAGCTTCAATTTCCCGTCTGCATACAAAAATGCATTTGGGATTAGTGACGAATACAATATAACATATTTCGATACTTCCGGAAATGTGCAATCAACAATTATAAAAAATTATAATCCTGAAACAGATACACTGACCAAAAGAGACAGCGCTGCATTGAATATAATTGCGTTTCCCCCGCCTTCAAAAAGAGAAATAAGAAGATCAATAAGACTAAGCAGGAGAAGCCTGAATATTGATACTGCAAAAAGCATTGCTTATCTGAGAGTTTCCACATTTTCAGGAAGCGGCATGCGAAAATTCTTTAAAGAAAGTTTTGAAAAAATAAAAGATGAGAAGCTCAAAAATCTTGTAATTGATTTACGTGATAATGGCGGAGGGAGTATCGGGCTCAGCACCAATTTTTTGAAATACCTTGAGACAAAATCTTTCAGGGTCGCGGATACCGTGGCTGCCATTAACAGAAGCTTTCCTTATGGAAAGCACATTCGTCTTTCGCTTGTGTACAGGGCTGCCATGCGGTTTACATCGCATAAAAGGAGGGATGGAAAATTTCATTTTACAAATCTTGAAAAACATTCTTATCGCCCTGAAAATGATTTGCATTTCAACGGCAATGTCTATATAGTACAGGGAAGCTTTACATTTTCAGCGGCTGCTATGTTCAGTTCTCATTTAAAAGGACAGACAAATGTTACAATAGTGGGTGAGGAGACAGGTGGAGGATATTATGGCAATTCAGCAGTTCATTTGCCATCCATCATTTTGCCGCAAACCCGTATTGGTATTGTGCTTCCGATTTATCGTGTAGTTAATGACAGCGCCAGGATAAAAACAGGTCATGGCATCCCGCCCGATATTTATGTAGGTCCTTCCGCTGCAGCTATAAAAAACGGAATTGATCTTAAAATGCAAAAGGTAAGAGAACTCATCAGCGATAAGAAGAATAACAATTGAACTGTAAACTTTTGAACCAGTAAACTTTTGAAACGTGTGAACTTTTGAAACGTGTGAACTTTTATCACCATCTGTCTTCTTCAGGAATATTTTTATCCTGCTTGAATTGTTTACGGGATTGTATTTTTTGTATTTCACGTTCGATTATCAA
>JAHEZC010000553.1 GCA_023251275.1 Parafilimonas sp.
CCAAGAATAAGAATATCACCTTCCAGTTTCGCAATTTCAGCAACCAAAGCATCGGATGGTTGCAATAAGTTTTGATACATTAATTCTGCTTCTGTCATCAACTGAATCTTTTTATCCTGATAAATGTTTTTGTTATGAAAGTAAAGATCGCTGACTTTGATTTTTCTATTAACAATTTAAATTTTGTTGTTGTTTGCTATTCATCGTGTACTGATAAATGTCTAATAAGGCCCGCAAAAAGAAATGCACGCAAAGACGCAAAGTCGCAAAGCTCAATATGAAAAATCCATCACATCCTTATTGCGTCAGCCAATCATTGATTTTCCGGTTCATGGCAAGCTCGAAAACATACATCCAGTCGCTGCTGTTATCGCTATTTGCAAGATGCTCATGCTGATTCTGATCCAATATATAATCAGCAGGATTATTCAATATCCTTGTCATTGAAAATACTTCTTCATATTTTTTTCTCAGTGCACTGAAACTATTCACATAATTTTTTATTTCCTGTTTAGCTTTTTGTTTTTCAGATGCAGAAGATGTCAAATCAAATTTCTCCAATAACAGGAGAAGCCTGGCAGGATATACCTGCAAATCATTGATCTCATTCATCAGCATAAGCGTATATTGATTCCGCCGCGATAGTTGAATGGATTTTTCTATCCTGTCTTTAATTATTTCATACCGCAAAATTTCTTCTTTTGCCTGCTTTATTCTTGTTTTATATTTTTCGCTCCACGATCCGCTTTTCTGTTGATCCGGTAATTGTATCAAATCAATATTTTTCGGATAATTATTCCGATACCCTTTTTCAAGCAAAGCTGTATCCCAGAATGAAAGCGCCTGCTCCAGCAAGTCTTCAAATTCAAAAGAACTGTCACTTAATGCCGGGGCATAAAAACGGTGACGGAATATTGCATGCACATCTGCTGCATTTTCGTCTTTATAGTGCCAGCTAAAAAAAGCAAAGTCATACAATCCGCGCCAATAGGTTTCAAAATGAGGCGAGCAATCGTCCCATGCAGTGCACAATATGCCATCAAGCTTCTTTTCATAAGTTATTTTGCAGAAATCTTTTATTGGCTGAAAGTTTGATCTGTCGCGGGGAAGCATAGGCCACATAGTTTGTGCCGCTGTAGCAGCCATTACTTTCAGGTTATGTGATTTATACCAATCAAGTGCATGATGATTTCCGGGTATATCGGGGGAGTCGTAGTTCCACCGCATAAACACACATTCTGCCGGGAACAAGTTGATGTTTTCATCCAGCTTATTTTTATTTTCTTTCCATATCTTTTCCACTTCCTGCGCGGGTACGGTGGCATCCCATGTAGTCTGGTAAAGTCCTGAAAGCTTGAATACCATATCATCCCAAAAAATCGGAATACGGTTATGACTGCGGGCAAACTCGCATACTTTTCTAAGCCACTGCATCTGCAGTTCGAAGGCCGTCAGGCCAGATTGCCTGGACAATTCAGACATGCCCAGGTGCCCCACTTCATCTCCTCCTACATGCAGGTATTTTCCGTAAGGTGTTGCGGCTATTGCATCTTCATATAGTGAAAATTGCAGGGTGTATGTTTCGGGATTCATCGGGTCAAACGCCCAATCAGACGCAGTATCATCACGCAGTTTTTTATATTCCGGATGTTTGAGAATAAATGATGCATGGCCCAGTCCCTGCACCAATGGACTAATCTCGATATTTCTTTCTTTGGCATACCCGCTGATGGCTGTAAATTCATCCACGGAAATAGCATTGCCCGAGCCGACCAATGGCGATTTCCTGTATCGCAGCTTGTCTTCAAACTCTACGATAATGGCGTTTATTTTCACACGCGCCAAACGGTCAATCATATCATAATAATAATGACCGGCATCAACATGATGCTTTAAATCGAGGTGTACTGCGCGATAAGCAATATCGGGATAATCTGTAATGCTGCATGCAGGAATATCTATCTGCTGGTCACGGGTATCTTCAAGCAATTGCAATAATGTCTGGCATCCGTAAAACAAACCTGCTTTGTCTCTTGCGCGGATAATTACCTGCCCGTCTTTAATCTCAAGGATATAACCTTCGGGTGATTGCGGAAGATCATTATTTGCAGATAAGGTAAGTGTCAAAACTCCTGGACCGGATTTGTTTGCGAGAGGTAAAGATTTTAATGGTTCACCTGATACGGGCCTGGAAAAATTTCCATCTATAAAAAGAGTTTGTAAGGAATAATAGTTAATCCCTTTCCCGTTAAGCAGCTCAATTTTCTGCGGCTGTGGCAACAGTTTGAAATGCTTCTCAAAATCTTTTATGTCAACAGCAAATACATCAACATGGATGAAAACAAAAAGTGTCAAAAACAAGGCAGGTAATTTTTTTATTAAAACATTTCTCATATAATACAGATCGTTTTGGATGATGAAATAATATCAAGCTTTTAAAATTGATAATAATAAACAATAAATGGCGGTAATAGCCAGGTGGCATAAATGCTTTAATTAATGGAGGAATGGCAGTTTGGTTTATATTAATGAGAATATCAATATCGTGAGTTGCTCTTGGTTCGCCCTGCATGCTGGAGACAATAGAACCTGTAATCATGTAATCTATGCGATTTTCATTTAGCAGATTCA
>JAHEZC010000050.1 GCA_023251275.1 Parafilimonas sp.
AATCATTTTATGGATGTGGGCGAGCCCAAAACAAATACAACCGTGGATCTGTATATTATACAGGGACGTTTTGCTTTGAATCCGCGGATGCAACTGACAGGCTTTTATCAAAAAAATTCCCTGAACAACTCCCAGAATTATAACATCCGTTTTTCGTGGGAATACCAGCCTTTATCGTATATCTATTTTATTTATAATCATGGCGGTTTTACGGGCTATCAGCAATTAAAACAAACCGAAGATCATGTAATCGTAAAAATAAGCTACATGAAACAATTTTAATTTGTATAAGATTTTTTTGTGCCCGACTGAAGAATTTATATAAGTTTTGTCTTGCGTCGTTCACAGATCGCAGTGCCCGTGGGAACACTTCAGCGTTCTGAACATGTATCACAAAAAACATCCGGCATTAAGAAAGCGGAATGCCTTTAAGTTATCTTAAATTTTTTATTCCTTTCAGCTTTACTTTTCCATCTGCTCAATTACAGCCTGTGTAACACCTGTGAAACTAAATCCGCCATCATGAAATAAATTCTGCATCGTTACATATTTTGTGAGATCGCTGAAAAGCGTCACACAATAGCCTGCACAATCTTCTGCCGTTGCGTTACCAAGCGGACTCATTTTTTCCGCATAAGAAATAAATCCGTCAAAACCTTTTACACCGCTCCCTGCGGTTGTACGTGTAGGGGATTGTGAAACTGTATTTACTCTCACTTTTTTTTTCACGCCGTAATGATAGCCAAAACTTCTTGCCACACTTTCCAGCAAAGATTTTGCATCGGCCATTTCGTTGTAATCAGGAAACACACGCTGAGCAGCTATATAAGTAAGCGCTACCACACTTCCCCATTCATTGATGGCATCCATATCCCACGCTGTGCGCAATACACGATGCAGGCTGATAGCAGAAATATCCAAAGTCTTTTGATTGAAGCCGTAATCAATTTGTGTATAATGTTTGCCTTTGCGCACATTCAAACTCATGCCGATCGAATGCAATATAAAATCAATCCGACCATCAAAATGCTTCGTGCTTTCTTCAAAAAGCTTTTTCAGATCATCCATATTTACCACATCTGCGCCGATAACAGGAGCCTGAACAAGCTCGGCAAGCTTATTGATCTCACCCATACGTAAAGCAACAGGCGCATTGCTTAAAACAAGCTGTGCACCTTCTTCACGGCAGCGTAATGCTGTTTTCCATGCGATGGATTTTTCATCCAATGCACCGAAGATGATTCCTTTTTTACCTTTAAGTAAGTTGTAAGACATAATCGAACATTTTATTTGTGATAATGGTAAAAATAGAAATATAAGACATATATGAAAAATCTGTCCGGATAAATACAGAAAAAAGATTGTGCAGTTGAAATAAAAAGAGCCAAAACGATGATAGTAAAGATCAGCTAACTTAACATAATTTAAAGTACGGACTTCATTGAACTATGTACGGCTTATCTACGGAGTATCTATGGGATATGGAAGGGTTTGAGGTTGGGAGTGGGGAGTTTGGAGTTTGAGTTGGGAGAACATGGCCGGTGAGTTGGGGATTGGCGATTTTAATTATGGAAAATGCGGATCAAGGTCAAATTCCGGTAGTTTATGCAACGAGTTCCGGTATTTATACGAGAAAGGGGTGTGAGGCAGTTGTTCAATTTTGGAAGCATAAAACTTTCGTCTATGAGCAACCAGAATATTTCCCTGGAACAAGCTATCGCTATGACCCAGTTATACAGGGAGAATAAGGAATCAATTTTAAAGGAAGGAGTTGATCCAGATGTTCTGGCATTGAGTGAAACTTTTGAAAAAGAGGCTATAGAGCAAATATTAGTAGTTGAGGGTTGTGCGGGTGTTCGAATCTATTATGGTATGTCGGAAGATTTATATCTTCATGCAATCCTGGTAGCGGTGGATTCAAATGGCGCGGATATTTTGCCCTCCGAAAACAATGCAACAGTAAATAATGCGGTTATGACTGATCCTCCTATAAAGGAGGAAGGCAAAAGATGTCCTCCTGACTGTCCTCCGCATTCCGCCTTAACTAATTAGGTATGCTAAATTACTTTCTTACCGACCTTTTGAGCTATGTGATAGTATTTGCAGCAGTAGCGGGTATTGTTCGGTTTAAACGGATTTTAAAAGAATACAGACCGTTTGTTTACCTTGTATGGATCGCATTGGCAAATGAAATTATCAGCACGCTGACCATCTATGCTTTCAGAAGCAATGTGGCAAATTCTAATATTTACATTTTAGCTGAATACATCATGATCCTGTGGCTTTTTATGCGTTGGGATAATTTAAAAAGAAAAAGGTTCTATTGGCTATTGCTAACAGGCGGGAGCTTTCTTTGGGTAATTGATAATTGCATTGTGCACAGACTTGGAATAACGAATTCATTTTCAAGAATTTTTTATTCGCTTGTTTTTGTATATCTGAGTGTTGAAGTAGTCAATACGATCATTTTTTATCCTGTCAGCAATTTATTCCTGAATGCAAAGTTCCTGATCTGTATCGCATTCATTATATATTATAGTTACAGGGGTGTTTTTGAGATTTTTTTCTTTTTACAAATCCGGATGAGCAATGCTTTCTATGTTCACCTGTTTCGTATATTAGTTTCTGTAAATTTCGTTGCGAACCTAATTTATTTTTTTTCAATGATATGTATCCCGAAGAAGCAAAAGTTTATTCTGGTCTATTGATGACTGCAGTTGTTCTTGCAGTCATTCTCTCCTTTTTTGTTATTTCGTTACTCAGGCAACATAAAAGAAACCTGCGCCTGCACAGGGAAAAAATGATCGCTGAAATGACCACACTCGAGAATGAAAGAACGAGAATAGCCAAAGACCTGCATGACGAAATAGGGCCGGTACTGTCAGCAGTAAAATTTCAAATTGGGAGTATTTATTCACAGGATGCTTCGGATAAAATGAATATTCAAAGTGCGGGTAAAAATATTGATGAGTTATTAAGGAGAATAAGGGAAATATTTTATAACCTGATGCCAACCGTGCTTTCACGTAAAGGGTTTCTGCCAGCCGTGCAGGATTTTATTGATGAAGTTAATTACCTGCAGGAGATTAAAGTTGAATACCGCTTTCGCGTAGGGAAGTTCATGCTTGATAAAGACATGCAGATTCATTTGTACAGGGTGATACAGGAAATTATTCACAACAGCATAAAACATTCCTTTGCTGATTCGATAACATTGGAAATAAGCAGGGTCAAAAACAGATACCGTATAAAAATCAGCGATAACGGAAAAGGATTTGACTATGTAACTATAAGCGAGGAGACCAAAGGTTTGGGGTTAAAGAATATTATCAGCAGGGTTGAAGCTTTGCGAGGGTCGCTGCAAATAGACAGCCGGGATGGAGCGGGAACCACCTATCAAATCGGGATACCTATCACTGTCAAAAATGAGCAGTAAGAATTACATAAAAATACTGATCGCCGACGACCATGAAATTTTTTTAGATGGCCTGCGCCTGCTGCTCAATAATATACCAGGTATAATAGTTACCGGAGAAGCTAATAATGGGATTCAGTTAGTCAATCTTGCCAGGCAGGATTTACCCGATGTGATCCTGACGGATATTGTGATGCCAATAATGGATGGGATAGCTGCTGTAAAAGAAATTCACGCAACTAATCCTCAGACAGGAATAATTGCGCTGTCCATGTTTGATGAAGAGCATTACATAGTGGAATGCTCGAAGCCGGTGCAATGGGTTACCTGCTGAAGAATGCCGATAAGGAAGAAATTATTCAGGCAATACAGAAAGTATATAGAGGCTTTCCTTATTATTGCCTGAAGACCTCTAAAAAGCTGACCAGGATAATTGCCAAGAGCCGTTTTAATCCTTATCTGCACCAGAATCTGCCGACTTTCACAGAAAGGGAGGCTGAGATCGTACAACTGATCTGCCGTGAAAAAACCAACCGGGAAATCGCAAAGGCCTTGTTTATGAGCCCGAGAACCATTGAATGGCACAGGCAGAAAATTCAGCAAAAGATGGGCGTGAACGGGACTGCCGGGATTGTGGTATATGCTATTAAGACGGGGATCTTCAAGATTGAGAAATGATTCCCGCTTGCGGCATTATGAGGTTCCGCTTTCGCTATTATGAGGTTCCCGCCTTCGCTATTTTGAGGTTCCCGCCTTCGCGGGAATGACGAGGAAGAAATTTTTGGTATTAGTACTAATGAAATTCAGGGTTTATACGGTTTTGAAAATAAATGATTTGTTTGAATTTAGCAACCGAATTTAAAAGCATCATTTAATTGTTAAGGCAGGTTAAGATTATTTCCGTATCCAAAAGTTATCAGGATGAACGAAATAATTACTTACACCATGAAAAAGCAATACAAATATCGCTTTTACCTTAAACCCGCAGAAAAATCCAATATCCTTTCAATTAAAGATATTCTCGAAAAAAATTTATCAAAGCGCTATACCATAAAGCAACTTGCAAAGATTGCTCTTCTGAATGAATTTAAGCTGAAAAATGGTTTCAGGCTTCTCTTTAAAACAAGCATTTACAGTTTTCATACAGAACTAAGAATTGAAAAGGCTAAAAGCATGCTTAAAGAAACTGATCTTTTACTTTTGGATATAGCTTTTGAGATAGGCTATGAATCGGTTTCAAGCTTTATCAGGGCCTTTAAGAAGATCGCAGGAACAACACCTGCTACTTACAGGAGAGGATTTTTAATAGAATGATGATCTCTACCTCGCTTCCAAAAAGAGAGACAAAAAAATCCGATTTGCAACATTTTCTATCCTTAATGGGGGATCAATTCTGAGCAATGACTACGGAAATTTGCTGTTCTAACGGCGAATGCGATGAAGGGAAAGCTGATATTTGAGCTTATTTGCGGTTTATTGATTGTTTTGTTTGTATATACAGGGCTTAATAAATTTACGGATCACAGTTTTTTTTCAAGTCAATTGTCATTGTATCCTTTACTGAAGGCTGCACCAAATTTTTTTTCATTGCTGATACCGGCAGCAGAATTGTTTATAAGCGTACTGTTGTTTTTACCGCCTACAAGGGCAATGGGTTTAATTGCTTCATCGGGGATTTTGATTGTATTCACTGCTTATTTATGTTTTATGACTTTAAGCGGGAAGAATCTTCCGTGCTCCTGCGGTGGTGTATTGACCTCAATGACATGGGGGGAACACATTGTTTTTAACAGCGCATTTATTATGTTGGGTATTGCAGGAATCTTTTTAAGCAGGAAATTTAAAGCTCATGTGGCTGAAAAGGAATAAATTTTTTATTGCAATAAACAGGTTAACTGCCTGGTCCTGGCAAAACAGGCAATTTATCATTATTAAATTTTTTGTCATGAAAAAATTCAAAACAGGAATTTTTGCCTTAATGCTGGCTGTTGCAGCCTTTGCAATCACCAGGGCAAATACACCACCTTCGGAAAAGGTTCTTTATTACTGGTTTCAGACTCAGGAGAACGGCACCGTGATTGACGCAACTTCTGTGCCGCCGCACCAGTCTTCAGACCCTTTTAGCTGCCCCGGAGGGCCGACCAAAATATGCAGCAAGGCATTTACGGATTTCCAGATGAATTCACCGACGGATTTTGCTCCTGCCGGTACGCTGGAAGTGACGCATAAGAAAACATAGCCGCCTCACCCTTAGTCCCTCCCGATGTTTCAGGACAGGTTCTCCCCGCGGGAGGGATTTTGCTTTGTAACAATTATCCTGAACACTGTGCAGAAAAGCGGTTTCCGGATTTATTTCCGATCAGACGCCTCACCCTTAGTCCCTCCCGATAGCCCGGATGGATGTCAAATAAAAGAGCTACTATACGTAGGCTATCTTTGAAATGTCCAAAAAATATAGTGTACCTACGGCACACAAAGAATTTCCCTGTAATATGTTCTACCAATGTTTAGTCCTTCCAGGACACCTTATGTATAAAAACTCCTGAGAAAAGAAATTATGAAATTAAAAAAGGGAAAGTAGAAACAATCCCTTTAACCTGCAAAGCAGGTGTACATGAGAAAACCAATTTATAATATGACGGCACAACATAATTGCCTGTTTTTCGAAAGCCGAAATTGCACTATGTGATTTGCCGTTTATTATTTTCTATCTAATGAAATTCCCGTCTATATTAATTAGTGCGATTAATGTGATGTTGTTTTTAAATTTATTATTTCCATTATTTGCCATCTTTTATTACCAGCATATCCAATTCCTGTTCTACAGGAATAAGCGCAAGACCATGTTCTTTTAAATCAGCATTGATTGAAGCCAAATCACGGCTGGAATAATTCAGTGTGATATCAATATTGCCAGGATAACCGGTTTGATCAACTACAAAGGGAATATCATAATATGAATTAAGTGTTCTAATTAATTCTTTTACCGGCTTGTTTGTTATTATTGCTATTGCTTCATCAGCGGAGAAATATAATGCAGGAGAATTGCCCGAAGAAATAAATTTCCCGGCATTGCCAGCCTGCACCAGTGCGAGACAAGTTATTTTTCTTCTTTCAACGAAAGATGAAATATTAAAGAAAGCATCCAGTTCTTTTATCATGCACCTGTAAGCTTCCGGTACAGTGCGGGAAGAAGGTAAGATCAATTGGTATGTATAAAGATGCCGGCTACAGAAATTATTATATGCTTCATATCCCCGGTTGTATGCCTCATCCATATAAATAGTTCTTGAGGAGTCCGCTTTTTCGAAAATTATTCTCTTACAGCGTATATCGTTTTCGAGCACGGTCATTGACGTATCCGTATTATACCAGGCTTCTTTATAGAGTACATCAATTGTGGAATTCTGCATAAAAATTGTCGTATGCTTTTCATTTGACGACTGGTAATTTTCTGACGGAATGCTGTCAATATAACCTGCTATGACGGACCGGAAAAAGAATGCAGTGTCGGGGCCTCCATTGTTGCCTGCAAGCAAAGGTTTTAAGGGGTCAAAGTCAACCTGGTTCTTTTTGACCGGAAGGTTCAAAGGGTCGTGATTGATGAGCTTTTTAATATTTGATGCCGTTATTTCAAGGTGGCCTGTGATAGCCTGAACAACGCCTTCATCATCAATCCAGACTTCATGCGGATCAGAGTCATGCGGAAAGAATTTATGCAACAGTGTATCTTCTACTACCGATGGGAGAGTGACAGGCTTACCCATTTTTTTCCGTTGCCGGAAAAAAGAAAGAACAGAGGATTTACTTTGAAAGGTTACAGGCAAAATCAATAACTGATCACCAAATTGTTTCTGCAGTTCCACCAATTTTGGGAACTGACCCAGGCAAACGGAACAGTATTGATGCCAGAAATCCAGCACCAGTGCTTTGCCTTTCAAGTCACCGGTATTCATTTTTTTCAACCAGTAATTCACAATATTGTTAATCATAGAAGGTGGCATTTTACTACCGATCATGACCTGATTGTGACTCCTTCCGGATGCGATATTGGCTAATGCAAGTGTCAAAGAATCCTGAGCTGCTGCATTGCTTACTGAGAATGAACTACAGAGAAGCGACAGAAAAAATGTATAAAACCATTTCATAAAACACAAACGTTTCCACTGCCGGGAATGTGGATTCAAAAGTTCACGCAAAGACGCCAAGATCGCAAAGAGAAAAAGGTTTGACGGCAGCACAAAATTGATAATAGTTTTCCTGATCCCGGAATAAAGAAATTTTAGTGAATGCGAATATGGATTTAAAGGAGAGGTATTATCACGCAAAGACGCAAAGGCCGCAAAGAGAAAAACTTTTGACGGCAATATCAATTTGACGTTAGACTTTTTGCCTTTCCCAGTCAGATCGGGTGGTGATGAACCAGGGAGACTTGACAGAAAAGACGCATAAAACCGTTTCATAAGATTTAAATCTTAATAATTAATAAGGCCATCATTATCTTGGATTTTGAGGCATACCGGGATTGAAGGAAATCACATTATCAGGTATGGGGTACGTGTAGCGTATATCGCCTGGCGGCAGTGTATATGAGATGCCGTTTGCTACTCTTACTAATTGTACTGCAAAAGATGCCTCTTTATTTAACCTGCGCAGGTCCGTCCATCGCAGTGCACGGAACAGTAATTCTTTTCTTCTTTCGGTGAGTATCTGCATCAGCGCATCAGCGGCATCAGAGGCAGTAAACGGAATAAAAGTCCCTGTTATCCATCTTTTCTCGAGAAGTGTGTTCAGGTCATTCATTGCCGCAGCGGTATTGTCTTTTCTTGCATAACATTCAGCACGGATAAGATATACTTCGTCGGTTGCCAGGCCACCAAAGGCGTCGCCTGAACCATCATAGCTTCCCTGAAAAGTCATCGCCGTTCCCGAGTAAGCAGGCGTAAAGAAAATTGAACGCCTTAAATCATTCAACGCATAGGAATTATACAAATTACTATCCACCAGTGTGAGGAAAGGATAGATTAGGGTATGAGGAACCTGTATGCAATAGAAGATCGTTTCATCGTTCAGTTGCGGGATGGGAAAGGTCTGGCCGGGATCCAATGAGTTGAAGTCGAGTAAGGTATGCTGCCATTGAAGGCAGGAATCTGCATAAAGTAATGCATTTTCATAATCCTGCATGGTTTGGTAAACCCTGGCGAGCAAACTATAGACGGCAGGTTTTGACGGCCTTGTAAGATAGAGAGGCTTTGCCGGGAGCAATGGCAAGGCTTCTCTGAGGTCATTTATTACCTTTTCGTAGGTTTGCTTTACCGATGATCTTGAAATCTTTTCATTGATGTCTGCCTGCAGTCGCAACGGTATTCCCCAATCTGCCGCGGCTGTTTGGGAATCGTAGGGCGGAGCGAAAAGCTGCGCTAACTGGTAAAAGATATGCGCCCTGTAAAATAATGCGCTGCCCTTTACATTGTTCCATGCAGCCTGGTCGTAAGACCCGGTAATCTTAGCTAGTCCATCCAATGCCGTGTTTGCATAAAAGATTGTACGATAAGGGAAATCCCAATCGGGCACGGTTTAACCGGAATAAATTTTTTGCGCCCAGATATACGCATTCTGCTCAAGATAAGGGGCGTTATTGTTTAAATCCTCGTCGGAAACGTAATAGTTGTCTGCGCCCACTTCACCTAATGAGGGTACGGAGCCGCCCAAACCAGCGGTGCCATTTACCCTTTGGTCGTTATCCAGAATTGCCTGTAAATCCTGTACTGTGGAGGGAACTACAAGCGACTGGTCGGGGCGTGTATTCAGGAAGGTGGATTTTTTGCATGCGGGTATGTAAACAAGCATGAGAGCCGCAAATAAGTATTTAAGGATTTTTATTTTCATAGAAATAAGTTTTGAGGTGATTTATTTTTTTGCTGTGAATAAATGAATGAACAGACCCCTACGCTGGTGGGACGCCTCACCCCCTGCCCCCTCCCGATGTTTCGGGACAGGTTCTCCTTGCAGAGAGGGGAAGTGAAAGGCTTCGGAATATGTGTGCGAATCCAAGACCTTTGGATGTTTCGGGACGGGTTCTCCTCGCAGAGAGGGGACGCCTCACCCCCAGCCCCTCCCGATATTTCGGGACAGGTTCTCCACCCGGAGAGGGAAATAGTTCAGAAACTAATATCAATTCCAATGGAAATGTTTTTGCTGTCTTTTGGAATATTGTTGTAATAAGGATCAATTCCGGCTTTGTTGGCTTTCCAGATCATGCCGAGATTGGAGGCATAAGCGTAAACACGTACCTGCTTAAAAGGCAGGCGAGGCATATTTGCCTTATCAAAATCATAACTGA
>JAHEZC010000554.1 GCA_023251275.1 Parafilimonas sp.
TCAAAAAAATATTATTATTTGTTACAACAGTATTCATTAAAAGCTTAAAAAAATTATGCTACAGGAATTCATCGCTGAAAATGAAACCATCAGCATTTTTGTTGGAGGAAAATTATATCCCCGGCACGAGGCGAAGGTATCCGTTTTTGACAGTGTTGTGCAGGGAGGCGATGCAGTATGGGAAGGACTGAGAGTCTACAATGGAAAAATATTTTGCTTCAATGAGCATTTAGCACGTTTACAGTCCTCGGCAAAAACACTTGCATTTACTGATATTCCTGCCACAGAATATATCAAGGATGCGATAAAAAAAACCTTGAAGGCAAACCAGATGTTTACCGATGCTCATATACGTCTTACATTGACAAGGGGGGAAAAAATTACATCAGGCATGGATCCAAGGTTAAATCAAAAAGGATCATGCCTTATTGTATTGGCAGAATTTAAGCCGCCTGTATATGATAATACGAAAGGCGTTAAGCTGATAACGTCACATATACGCCGTAATTCGCCTGCACATCTGGATTCGAAAATTCATCACAACAATTTACTTAACAATATTCTTGCAAAAATCGAAGCAAATTATTGCGGAGCAGATGATGCAATCATGCTTGATAATTTGGGTTTTGTTTCAGAAACAAATGGATGCAATATTTTTATGGTAAAAAATGGAGTATTACTTACTCCAAATGCCGATTCCTGCCTGCCCGGTATTACAAGGTCTATTGTACTTCGTATTGCAGATGAATTAAGCATCCCAATGCTGCAAAGAAATATCTCGATTGCAGAATTTTACAATGCACATGAAGTTTTTACCACAGGTACCATTGGAGAATTAACCCCTGTATATGAAATTGACGGACGAAAAATTGAAAATAAATCACAGAATAAGCTGCTGGAAAAAATCAATGCAGCTTTTAAAAGTCTAATTCAAACAGAAGGGGAACAAATTGATTGAACTAATCAATAGTTTCTTTAGATACTTCCTCAACTCTTACTTTAACTATACCCCGATATACAAAGTCGAGCTTTGATGCTGCAATCCGTGAAAGATCTACAATCCTTCCTCTTTTAGCCATTTTCGGATGCATACGATCATTAATCCTGACTATCACGGACTTGCCATTTCTCAGATTCGTAACACGAACCCAGGTATTTAATTTGAAAGTATTACTCGCTGCGGTCATTTTTTTATGATGGAAAGTTTCTCCTGTAGCAGTTTTTGTACCTTCAAGGCTTCTGCTGTAAAAACTTGCAACACCATACTTTGTATAGATGCTTTTTTCACCAGGTGCTATTATAGCTTGTTGTGTATTTTTTTCTTTTGCCTGTAATTCACTGCCGCTGACAACTGCAGTATGCGCCAAAAACACACTATCTTTCATTGGCATTGTGTGTAACTGGCTGTAAGCCTGAGTTGTAAACAACAAAGCTAACACAGGAATAAATTTACTCATCAACACAGATTTTGTAAATTGAACAATAATACCAAAATTTATAACATGAAAAATAAATTTCTCATTTGGATTACTAACAGTTGTTTGCTTTTGGTATTTATACATGCGACCTCACAAACACCAATTATCATACCAAAAAATAACAAGGACGTCGAAATTATGAATAATATTAATATTTACAAAAAAAGGTTAATGCTGGATTCCAATCAAACAATGGTGTCTCTGCAACATTTTATTCCGGATATATTGCTTGATTTGCGCTATTCTACCACCAATAATTTTACACATACTAGAATGTATCCCGCATCAGTCAACTATTCTTTTTTGCGTATGCCCGCTGCAAAGGCTCTCAAAAAAGTGCAGGCGGAGTTGAATGAAAAGGGTTTTGGTTTAAAAATATTTGATGCTTATCGCCCCTATTCAGTTACAAAGAAATTTTGGGTATTGATTCACGATGAAAGGTATGTCGCAAACCCCGCAAAAGGAAGCGGTCACAACCGCGGTATTGCAGTGGATCTTACAATTGTAGATTTGAAAACAGGAAGAGAATTGGATATGGGAACAGGCTTTGATAATTTTACAGATAGTGCTCATCAAACTTTTACAACACTGCCTGAAAATATTCTGGCTAACCGTAAGCTCCTCCAAGAAACAATGGAAAAATACGGTTTTGAGTTATTCAAAACAGAATGGTGGCATTACAGCTTGCCTGATCCGGAAAAATACGCAGTCCTTGATTTGACTTTCGAAAAACTGAAGAAAGTTACAAAATGATAACCGGGGCTTTTATTTTCTGACATCAGGTTTTTATTATGCGTGGAATTTTTTGTTCCAGCATCATCAGATCCACCAATACCATTGCTGTTACGGCTTCCAGCACAACAGGCACACGCAGCACTATACAGAGATCATGTCTTCCTTTCACAGAAAAATTTTCTATCTCACCTGATTCCCAGTTCAAAGTTTGCTGTTCTTTTGGAGTAGAAGATGTCGGTTTAACAGCAATCCGAAATACCAGATCATTTCCGTTGGCTATTCCACCAACCACTCCGCCTGCATGATTCGTTCTTGTTTCGCCACTGATATTTCTAATGGCATCATTGTGTTCGCTGCCAAACATTTTTGCAGCCCCAAAACCTGTACCGAATTCAATGGCCCGA
>JAHEZC010000555.1:0-1374 GCA_023251275.1 Parafilimonas sp.
TTAAAAAATGAAAAATATACTTTTTGAAATACCCGAAAAAGAAATCAGGGAAATGCAGCAACAGTTAAGTGAAAATGAAATATTGAAAAATGAAACTCTATCAAACAGTGAGTTACTGCTGCTCTATAAAATCTGGTCAATGGAAAAAAGAATCATTCACCTGGAGAAGCATTTAACAACACCATTGATACATAAGAACAATGAGCATATTTAACTGACGAACAGGAATGATTTAATAAAAAACTTTTTAATTCAAAGCAATGTAAAATTCCCATGCATTATGGAAAAGACTTTGATTCCCATTACAGAATCTCAAAAGAATGAAGTTAAAGAATGGATACATAAGAATTCCGAATTCCTGGAAGATAATTTAATTGATGTACAGTTATTGATATTGTATAAGCTTTTGCAAATTGAGAAAAGGCTTGAATTGATGGAAATGCAGGATAAAACACACTGGGTTCAATAAAAAAGGATGTAAGGATGAACGGCATACAACATACCATGAAATTAGAAGCTGCAACACTATTTGTTGTTTTGATCGGATTCACGAGTTTGTTTGCAGACATGACCTATGAAGCGGCAAGAAGCATCAATGGATCTTATCTTGACATTCTAGGAACCTCAGGCACAACTGTAGGCTGGGTAGCAGGCCTGGGTGAATTGGTGGGTTACGGTTTAAGAATTATTTCAGGCTACCTGAGCGATAAAACAAAAAAATACTGGACCATTACCATTACAGGTTATGTGATTAATCTTTTTTCCGTACCGCTGCTCGCTTATGCGGGCTATTGGCAATTAGCAATCATACTTATCATATCGGAAAGAGTCGGCAAAGCTATTCGAACACCTGCCCGCGATGCTATGCTTTCTTATGGTACAAAAGAAATGGGCAGAGGTTGGGGATTTGGATTACATGAAGCATTAGATCAGACAGGTGCGACTATCGGACCCTTACTTGTGAGTGCACCCTTTTTATAAAAAGCGATTCTTATCACAACGCTTATCTCGTTCTGGCTGTTCCGGCTTTAATAGCCATATCAATTTTATTATTTGCCAAATCATTGTATCCGCATCCGGAAAATCTCGAAATAAAAAATACATCACTCGAAACAAAAGGTTATTCAAAGCTATTCTGGCTTTATTTATTTGCAGTCATTTTCATTGCTGCAGGATATGCAGACTTTCCCCTGATTGCTTACCATTTCAAAAAAACAAATTTAATGAAAGATGAAATCATACCTGTGCTTTACGCTGCTGCAATGGCAAGTGATGGCATTGCCGCTTTAATATTCGGTAAACTCTTCGACAGGGTGGGTATGAGAATAATGATGATTACCACATTTATTTCATTATTCTTCGCACCGATGGTAT
>JAHEZC010000555.1:1384-2604 GCA_023251275.1 Parafilimonas sp.
GCGGTTTTGAATGGGCGCTGGCAGGAATGATTTTTTGGGGAATAGGAATGGGTGCACAGGAATCTATACTCAAAGCCGCGGTCGCAGATTTAATTCCCGTAAACCGCAGGGGCACAGCCTTTGGATTATTCAATACAGTTTTTGGGCTGTTCTGGTTTGCAGGCAGCGCTGTCATGGGGTTTCTTTATGACAGATCTGTAAATGCATTAATTATTTTTTCAATCACAGCACAGGCCATTGCAATTATATTGCTGGCATTTGTATCAGCGAAGAAATCAACACCATATCCTGAAGGCGCTATGAGCGATTAATTTAAATTAAACAGTATGTTTACTATACCTGATGACCGAAAGCATATATTCAAATCAGTAGCTTATATGATAGAAAAAAAGCTGCTGGATATGCAAATACAAATTATTGCACACCGTCATCCCTTGCGTCTTGTTTCCATTGAATATTCAGCTTCACTGACAGAGGAAGAACTTGCCGGAATTGAAGATGGAATAAACAGGATGTATGATATGCTTGAAGTTTTTTGCCGGGAATATTCGGTTCCGAAAACATCTGCCCGGCTGCAGGCTGAGTTGATGATAAAAGCAAACTTTCTGTGGGAAGATATTTGCAGCACCATAAGTTTAAGAGGATATGGACAACTGGATGACGCTATTATAAAAGATTATACACAAAAAATCAATGACATGATTGACGGGTCAAACAATCTTATTGAACAATTTAAAAAAATAATGTATGAAAATTACAAAAGCTAATGCACGTGAGGTGCTGGATTCACGGGGCAATCCCACAGTAGAAGCAGAAGTCATACTCAATGATTCAGCAAGAGGCAGGGCTATTGTGCCATCCGGTGCAAGTACCGGTGAAAAAGAAGCCGCAGAGCTGCGGGATAATGATGAGAAACGCTACAATGGAAAAGGAGTTTTGAAAGCGGTAAGTAATGTAAACACCATCATTGCCGCACACTGCACAGGAAAAGATTTTGAAAGCCAGCACCACCTGGATGATGAATTAATCCGGCTTGACGGCACTTCCAATAAATCAGCATTGGGTGCTAATGCTATTCTTGCCGTTTCAATGGCTTTTGCGAAGGCTGTAAGCGAGGTAAAACGAATCCCTTTATTCCGCTCATTACGAAATAGTGAAATTTACACAATGCCTGTTCCATGCATGAATGTCATCAATGGAGGACGCCATGCAGATAACAA
>JAHEZC010000556.1 GCA_023251275.1 Parafilimonas sp.
TCCCGCAACACCTGCACCAAGTATAAGCACTTTTGCGGGAGTTACACTTCCGGCAGCGGTCATAAACATGGGGAAATATTTCGGATACAATGACGCTGCAAGCAATACGGCTTTATAACCCGCAATGTTCGCCTGGCTGCTTAGTACATCCATAGCCTGTGCACGGGTAGTACGCGGCATCATATCCAGGCTGAAAGTTGTAATGTTTTGAGAAGCCCATTGCTGCATAAGCATGAAATTAAACAGCGGCTGATATACTCCCATCAGGATTGCATTTGTTTTCAGTAAAGCCAGGTCTTCTTCCGAAGGTGCATGTATAGATAAGATGATATCAGACACTCCCAAAACATCTTTTCTTAATGTTGCTTTAACTCCCTTTGCTGTATAAAAATCATCATTTGCAAATGATAATGCTCCTGCATTTGTTTCAACCAGAACTGTGATCTTCTGTTTAATGAGAGACTGTGCCTGATCAGGAAGCAGGGAAACCCTTCGCTCGTCAGGAGGTTCACACAAAATGCCAATCGTCATGGACTATAATTATAATTTATGTTCAATAATACCGATTAATTTTTGATATCCGCTTTCCGAGTTGCCTCCTGCAATAAACATTGACATTGCAAATTTTATTTTCTGCCCTGCAGCATACATTGCGCAAAGTTTTGCAGATGAACAGCAAAATATTTTCTTTTATGCAAAGCACAAAAAATTACAGTCAACAATTTATCCTCAAAACCTGATAATGAAATGTTGTTTTTCCTTTTGCCCTTTACGGAAAAAAACAATCCCTATAAAAAACAGGTCAAGAGTAAGTGTTACATTCTCCTGCTGCTGAATGATCTTCCATGCAGTTTCCATTTCTTCACTCCAGTGAATATCATCAAAAATAAAAATAGAATGTTCATCTGCTTTGCCAAGCAATTGCTCAAAATATTTTAAGGTCGGTTCCTTCCGGTGGTTGCCATCTAAAAAGACAAAGTCGGCTGTTTGTATTTGAGTAAGGACACCCGGTAAAGTGTCATTAAAATTTCCTTTTATTGTTCTGATGTTATTCAAACCTAATTCTTTAAAATTTTTCTTTGCTATTGCAGCTATTGATTCTGAACCTTCCATAGTGATCACTATTGCGTCCTGTTTTGCACTTGCGAGGTATGCAGCAGTAATACCGAGTGATGTGCCCAATTCAATGATAGTTTTTGGCTGATAAAAATTCACCATTCTGAACATTAACTGGGCAAACTTTTTTGTTTTCAATGCAGACTGTACTATGGCAGCGATGGTTCTTTGTTTTTTTTGAGATATTATTGAGCCTGCGCCAAAATCTTCAATGGTCAATAATGTTTTATCAAGCCGCATTTCACTGCGCAGGTTTTCAATATCATCATAACAATAATAATGACGATGATCATTCATCACTTTTGTAATAAAATCGAATACAAACGGTGAATGGACACCATGTCCTCTGCCGTTGGATGCAGTGAAAAAGTAACGTAAATATTTTAAGGCGATCCGGAAATGGGAATACATACTACCTCTCTTATCCTGATTTCGTTGGGAGAAATTTTTCAGCAATAATAATCATACTCAGCGACTTTATAAGTGTCCTTGTAAGCAATGAAGATTATATTGCTTTCCATATCTGAAAGCTGTAATCATAGGCATGCTTTTCATTTTTAAAAAAATCCTCGTTGGAAATGAGTTCCCATCTGTGTTCATCAAACGCAGGAAAGAAAGCATCGGCATCTTCAAAAACAGCATGCACTCTCGTAAGATAAATCTTGTCAGCTTTTTTTATTGATTGGTTGTAAATTTCTGCTCCGCCAATCACCATCAATTCTTTATAGTCATGCTGTGCTGCGATAAATGATGCATCATTTATATTGTTTACTACTACAATTCCCGGTACTTTAAAATCAGTCTGCCTTGTAATGACAATATTTAATCTTCCATTCAATGGCTTTGAATTAAGCGCTTCAAAAGTCTTTCTGCCCATCGCCACAGGCATGGCCCACGTTACGTTTTTAAAATAACGCATATCATCCGGCAGGCACCAAAGCAATTTATTTTCTTTACCTATTGCATTATTTTCCGCAGCAGCGACGACCAGGCTGATAAGCATAGTAGCGATTTATGATTTTGTGATTTTGTGATTTTACAAATTAAAATTTAATTACTGGATAAAGGATTTAGAATTTGCGATTTTCAATCACTCAATTCCCAATATCCCGATATTTAATTTCTTTTGGTACTTTGCAACTTAACATTATCTCACGCTTGCTTTTTCACTTTTCACCTTCCCTCACACTGCCACCTGTGCTTTTATCGGCGGATGGTACAGATAATTTTCCAAAATAAAATCTTCATACTGAAAATTGAAAATATCTTTCACATCAGGATTGATATGCATTGTCGGTAAGGGATAAGGTGTACGGGTAAGTTGCAATTTTGCCTGTTCACCATGATTGTTGTACAAATGCACATCTCCAAACGTATGCACA
Source organism: Parafilimonas sp. (assembly GCA_023251275.1). Classification (GTDB taxonomy): domain Bacteria; phylum Bacteroidota; class Bacteroidia; order Chitinophagales; family Chitinophagaceae; genus JAHEZC01. Next base: position 2,499 of record JAHEZC010000556.1, read on the forward strand.
AATTCGCCTGGCTCCAGATCGCAAACCTGTGCCACCATCATTGTAAGCAATGCATACGATGCAATGTTGAAAGGCACGCCAAGAAAAACATCTGCGCTCCGCT
>JAHEZC010000557.1 GCA_023251275.1 Parafilimonas sp.
TGCGTCTATCAGTAATCTTGCACCAGGCCAATATATACTTAGCATAAAAGATCACAACGGATGCATTGAAAATGATACGGCAGTAATTGCGCCATCTACACCTGTTCATCTTCAGCTTTCACATACAGATGTATTATGTGCCGGTGAATTGACAGGAACTGCGGAAGCTGTTGTTGCCGGGGGTACTGAGCCTTACAGTTTTCAATGGTCTGATGGTACAAAAACTTTTAATGAGAATTCCATTAGCGGTCTTGGTGCAGGTACTTACAATTTCAGTATGCACGATGCAGTCGGCTGTGCTGAAAATGCTGCTGTGAGCATTACAGAGCCGGAAGCTTTAAAGGTTGACCTTACAACAGCGCCTTCCTATTGCGATTTTAGTGATGGCAGCGCCAGCGCTGTTGTTACCGGAGGCACAGCACCTTACGCTTTTTCGTGGTCAACTCCCGGCGCCGCAGAACCTTTATTGGTAAATGTACCCGCAGGCGATTACCAGTTAATTGTCACTGATAAAAATAATTGCTCCATTACATTATTCACCACAATTCTCAACAACAAGCCGCAAAGTATTTTTCTTGGCAACGATACTACCTTATGCCCCGGTGATAATATGATTTTGTCTCCCGGAATTTACAGCAAATACAGGTGGCAGGATAATTCAGAAAGCCCGGCGTACACCATAACAAATGAAGGTACTTACTCAGTCGAGGTAACAGACGATCTTGGTTGCGTAATAAAAGATACCATAACTATAACCGCTGATTGCGGTTTCATATTTTTCCCCTCAGCTTTTACTCCCAATAATGACCTGCATAATGATTTCTTCGGACCGTTTGGAAATTTAAGCACTGTGAAGGATTATAAGCTTGTTGTATATGACCGCCTCGGGCAAGTCGTTTTTAGAAGCAATGATCCCTATAAGAAATGGGATGGGAGAGTCCGGAATAACAGCCCGCAACCAGCTACCTATGTCTGGATAGCAAAGTTTTCCAACAAAGGAATAATGAATATTTTAAAAAAGGGAACAGTAACTATCCTGTACTGATTTTTTATTTCCAAGAAAATGTTTTCAAACTGAAATGTGAAGTCGTTAGTTGATATGCAATATGAGCAATTCATACATGTATGAAGATATCTCAATAATTTTAAAACCTTTAGTATTTGACCATCTTGTTTGGCAAATTGATATAACCTGGATTGAATTATTTTGCTGCAGGAAATTCCATTTGAGTAATATCGTCATTGGATCTGATATAAATCATTCTTTTTTATCGTCATGCTTTGATATTTTTGCATTAAAATCAACAACATGATCGGGATATTAAATGATAGTGAAATAGAAGAGGTATTAAGACACCAGATAATAGGAAGAATTGGGTGTCATGCCGGTGGTATTACTTATGTGGTGCCAATCAGCTATGTGTATGACGGAACATATATTTATGCCCATACTTACGAAGGAATGAAAATGGGGATGATGCGTGAGAACCCAAGAGTTTGCTTTGAAGCAGATGCTATGGAGAATATGGCAAACTGGAAAAGTGTAATATGCCAGGGGCAATTTGAAGAACTTACAGACCCGGAAGAAAGAAGAAAGGGAATTCAAAAATTATTGGATCGTGTACTGCCTATGATTACAAGCCAGACCGTGCAAATAACGCCGCACTGGCCTTTTCCGCCTTCTGACCTTAACAAAATAAAAGGAATTGTTTATAGAATTCGTCTCGATGAAAAAACCGGCCGTTTTGAAAAAAATGAAGCCGAAACTTACTATGCTTCCTGATCTTCAGTCATCATTGCAAGGAATAAAAAGATAAGCTGCAAGGTTGCCATTATTTGCGGGGAAAACATCTTTCAGCAAAGCCCGACCCCGAAATTTATTACATTTCCTTTTGTCAATCCATTGTTGCTACGTACACAGGATGCAGCAACAAATTTTCTCACCCTTCTTTTATAAAACCGGGTTTTAAGTCTGTCCATTCACTTTTTAAAATGCTATAGCAAACTGTGTTGCGCCTGAATCCGTCATACATCAAAGTATTGCTTCTCAAAATTCCTTCAAACTGTCCGCCGATTTTTTCAATTGCATTCCTCGAAGCTTGATTTCTTTCGTCAGTTTTAAATTCAACACGTTCTGCACCCAGTTCATCAAATGCAAAACATAACAATAAATATTTGCAATTCCGGTTTAAGCCGGTTCTCTGAAAGCCTTTACCAATCCATGTTGAGCCAATCTCCAATCTTTTGTCAGCATCTGATATATTCAAAAAACTTGTGCTGCCGGCATAAGCATTTTTATTTTTGTCGAATATAATAAAGGGATAACGATTTTTGGTTGACCTGTCATTCATTGCTTTTTCAATATAATGCGTCAATAATTTTTCTGAGTGTATCTGTGTTGCAGAAAACTGCAGCAGTTTTTCATCTTCTGTTGCAATATGCAGTAAATTACTGATGTCTGAAATTCTTAAAGGTCTTAGCAGTACTGAAGAGTTTTCAAGCGTAATTTCTTTGTCGAAAGGAAAGTTCATAGCGGAATGTTTTATTGCTGCCTGTTGCAGGCGATTCCTTCTTTCAGCATAGCCAAAATCGTTT
>JAHEZC010000051.1 GCA_023251275.1 Parafilimonas sp.
CTATTAAGTTTTAATAATATTGTACAAATGTGCGCAAATCTTTGATTGAAATAAACTTATGCGGCGATGAAAAGAAGTATAAAAAAAATTATTTGATTTATAAATGCCGGTTAGCTTTACTTTAGCATTTATTTTTTTCTGAGAAGCTAGGCAAAATAGTATTTAAAAAATTTTACTGCAGATAATGATTTGTCAATATCGAGTCATATTTTTGTAGCTATTCAGGGAATATTTTCCACATCCACAACCGACTTCTGAGTATGACCCACAGTAGAAGCATTGCCAGGAAACTAACTATTGTTATTGTATTCTATTTATTTATTTTTTGGAGAAACGAAGCATTTGCCCAGGATGGTAAGGCTTTGTTTAATTCCAACTGTGCTTCCTGTCATGCAGTTCATAAGCAATTGACAGGCCCTGCTTTGGCCGGTGTGGAAGACAGGTGGCCCAATAAAGAGCACCTGCATGCATGGATACGTAACAACCAGGCATTTCTTAAAACAGGTGACAAGTACGCAAATGATTTATACAACCAGTTTGGCAAGACACCGATGAATGTTTTTACTCAGTTTTCTGATAAGGACATTGATGCTATCCTTACTTACATTAAATCTGTTCCAGTTCCAGGTACAGGAAATACAACTGCAAATAATACACCAACGCCTGAGAGCAGTGACAGTACACTATTGTTTGGTATTCTTACTTTAATTCTTGCCATTGTAGCCTTTGTGTTGCTGCAGGTTAACAGCAACCTCAGAAAGCTCGCAGATGATAAGGAAGGTATTCCGGCACAGGAGCCTATTCCTTTCTGGAGAAATAAAGCGTATATAACTTTTGCGACACTGATACTTTTCCTAATTGGAGGATATTATACCGTAATGGGCGCTATCAGCCTTGGGCGCATGCAGAATTATGAACCGAAACAACCCATTTTTTATTCACACAAAGTGCATACCGGCACAAACCAGATCAACTGTATGTATTGCCATGTCGGCGTTTACCAGGGCAAGCAGGCAACTATTCCTTCTGTAAATATCTGTATGAATTGCCACATGGCTATCAATGAATACAAAGGAGAGGCATTATATGATTCCGAGGGTAACGAGGTAAATGGAACCGCAGAAATTCAGAAGCTCTACAAATTTGCCGGTTTTGAAAGTGGGAAACCCTGGGATGCAACCAAAGCAAAACCGATTGAATGGGTTAGAATCCATGAACTGCCTGACCATGTATATTTCAACCATTCCCAGCATGTGGTTGCCGGCGGAGTACAATGCCAGACATGTCATGGCGAAGTAACAAAGATGAATGAGGTTTACCAGTTTGCCGATCTGAGCATGGGTTGGTGTATCAATTGTCACAGAACTACGGCAGTTAAATTTAATGATAATGGTTTTTACAGTATATATGAGAAGTATCATGATGCCATAAAAAATGGTACGATGGACAGTGTTACTGTAAAAGATATTGGCGGCATTGAGTGTCAGAAATGTCATTATTAGGCAGTATTCCATAAATTGAAGGGAAATAACGACAGGTTAAAATCGAATTTTATTCAATTATAAAAAGTCCCTTTAGGGATTAGGGTGTATGAGTCAGAAAAAGCATTGGCAAAGTTTCGGCGAGCTCAATAATTCGGATGAATTTCAGCAATCCGTTCAGGATGAATTTCGTGAAGAATTGCCTTTCGCATCCGGGGATAAAGGTTTTCTCGAAACAGCTACACCAAGAAGGGATTTCCTTAAATACCTGGGATTCAGCACTGCTGCGGCTGCTATTGCAGCAAGCTGTGAAATTCCGGTAAAGAAGGCGATACCTTTTGCCAACAAGCCTGAAGATATTGTACCGGGCGTTTCAAATTATTATGCGACTACTTATGTGCAGGATGGCGATGCCGTCAGTGTTTTGGCTAAAGTAAGAGATGGCCGTCCCATTAAAATTGAAGGTAATGATCTTTCTCCCATTACGCAGGGCGGTACATCTGCAAGAGTGCAGGCCTCAGTTCTCGATCTGTATGATTTAAACAGGCTTCGTTATCCTACCATTAACAGGAGCGAAGTATCGTTCGAGGCATTTGATAAGAACCTGGTGCAGGATTTAACAGGATTAGGCGGTGCGCCTGTTGTTCTTTTAACGAGCACAATCACTTCTCCTTCTGCAAAAGAAGTCATTAATCAATTTTTGGCAAAATACCCTGGTAGCCGTCACGTTGTATATGATGCAATTTCTCATACCGGGATGTTGCTTGCCAATGAAGCAACATACGGCAAAAGAGCCATCCCATCTTACCGATTCGACAACGCAAAAGTGATTGTAAGCCTCGGGGCAGATTTTCTCGGCACGTGGTTAAGCCCTGTTGAATTTGCGAAACAATATTCAAAAGGCAGGAAAATAAATGAGAAATCTCCAGAAATGAGCAAACACTTTCACTTTGAGAGTGTTTTGAGCCTCACCGGGGCCAATGCTGATGAAAGATTTTTACACCGTCCTTCCGAACAAGGAGCCATAGTTACAGCTTTATGGAATGCCATCAATGGGCAGGGCGCAGGCAATATCACTGATAAGGTGCTGAAAGCAGGAATTGAAAAAGCTGCGCAAACTCTTAATCAAAATAAGGGATCAGCTTTAGTTGTATGCGGCAGTAATGATACAAATACGCAGATCGTAGTTAATGCTATTAACGAAGCATTGCAATCCGGCGGTAAGACCATAGATTGGTCCGCAACTGCCAATTACCGACAGGGTATTGATGGTGATTTCGTAAAACTGGCAGATGATATGAATGCAGGATCGGTCGGCGCATTATTCATATATGGCGCTAACCCAGCTTATACATGGTTTGACAGTAAAAAATTTGCGGATGGTTGTAAAAAGGTTAAAGTGACCGTTTCATTCAATTCCAAAGCAGATGAGACAACGCAACTATGCAAATATGTAATCCCCGATCACCATTACCTTGAAAGCTGGGGCGACTCAGAACCTAAAGCCGGACATTTTTCATTTATACAGCCTGCTATCTACCCGTTGTTTAAAACACGGCAGTGGCAGGATAGCTTATTGAAATGGAGCGGCGCCACGACAGACTATCTTGCTTTTCTAAAAAATTACTGGATACCTAAATTGGGTGGTGAACCTGCCTGGGACAAAGCCCTGCAGGATGGTATCATCAAACCATCAACAGAACCTATCCCAGGTGGCAGCACTTTTAATAGCACAGGCGTAGGAGCGGCGGCAGCAGCCATCGCTGGCACAAAAGGTGGCAATACTGAATTAGTCTTATACCAAAAAGTTTCAATAGGAGCGGGGCAAGGAAATGGCAATCCATGGCTGATGGAAATGCCTGACCCGATTACGAAAGCTACATGGGATAATTATGTAATCATTTCGCCTGCAATGGCAAAAACATTGCTGAATATTGATCTTGGCAGTTCCAGCCAGGCAGATGCTTATGAGGTGCATCCTGATAAAAAGATGGTCACAGTTACTGTGAATGGGAAAGCCCCAGTCACCTTGCCTGCGTTAATCATTCCTGGAACCCATCCCAATGTTATCGGCATAGCAGTAGGTTATGGCCGGACGGAAAAAATTGGCAAAGCTTCTGCCGGTGTAGGGCAAAATGTTTTTCACTTATCGAGTCTTGCAAATAATGCCGTAAGTTTTGCTGTAAATGATGTGGGTATTGCAGATGCAAAAAATACCTATAAAATTGCGCTTACTCAAACACATAATGTTATAACTACCCCGCAGGGTACCCGTACAGAAGTATTCAAAGAATTGACATTTGCCGATTTCAAAAAAAATCCGGGAGAAATCCGTGAGGATAGGGAAAAAGAATTAAAACCCTGGGGTGGTCTTGAAAAATTCGAATCACAGGGAACTCTTTATCAGCCATTCGATAAGCCTGGTATTCATTGGGGTATGAGCATAGATCTCAACTCCTGTATAGGCTGCAATGCATGTGTAATTGCCTGTCACGCAGAAAACAATGTTCCCGTTGTAGGCAAGAGTGAAGTGCTTCGCTATCACGATATGCACTGGCTTCGGATAGATCGCTACTATAGTGGTGATATTGATAATCCTAATGTTACGTTTCAGCCGATGCTGTGTCAGCATTGTGATAATGCACCTTGTGAAAATGTATGCCCTGTCGCAGCTACGAACCATAGTTCTGAGGGATTAAATCAAATGGCTTATAACCGTTGTATCGGTACACGTTATTGCGCCAATAACTGTCCTTTTAAAGTACGTCGGTTCAACTGGGCAGATTATACGGGTGCAGACAGTTTTCCAAATAACCAGGATCAGCAGTGGGTGGGTAAGCTGGATGATGTAGTACACCAGATGAACGATGATTTATCAAGAATGGTATTAAACCCGGATGTTACGGTTCGCTCCCGTGGTGTAATTGAAAAATGTTCATTTTGTGTGCAGCGCCTGCAGGAGGGTAAATTAAAAGCAAAGAAAGAAAGCAGACCGCTAAAAAGCGGTGAGAATAATGAATGGGATATCAAAACTGCCTGTCAACAGGCTTGTCCTGCAGACGCAATTGTTTTTGGAAATGCAAATGACAGCAAGAGTGCTATTACTGAAATGCGTTACCAAAATCTAAACAGAACATTTTATGCGCTTGAGCAATTGCACGTTTTACCAAATGTAAATTATCTGGCTAAAGTGAGAAATGCAGATGAAACAGGAGAAAATAAGGCTGAGGGATAGTGAATATTTTGAATGGTTGCTTTATAAAAATTTTATCCGGCAACGGTTTTAAACAAAGACCAAATGCATCTTAAGTACGAATCACAATTGCGGGAACCACTGGTGAATGGCGATAAAAATTATCACCAGGTAACAGAAGATATTTGCCGTCCCATTGAAGTAAGGCCAACAAAGCTATGGTATATCGGTTTTTTTATTTCTGTTGCCTTATTGCTTTTCGGTGTGTATAGTGTCTATAGAGAGGTAACTTATGGTATAGGACAATGGAATCTGAATAGAACAGTTGGCTGGGGATGGGATATTACCAACTTTGTATGGTGGATCGGTATCGGTCATGCAGGTACACTTATTTCGGCCATCTTATTGCTTTTCAGGCAGGGATGGAGAACCGGCGTAAACCGTGCTGCTGAAGCGATGACAATTTTTGCGGTGATCTGCGCAGGCCAGTTTCCATTATGGCACATGGGTCGTGTGTGGATGGCGTTTTTCGTGTTTCCTTATCCGAACACAAGGGGACCGCTCTGGATAAATTTTAACTCACCTCTGTTGTGGGATGTATTTGCTATTTCTACTTATTTTACCGTATCCTTATTATTCTGGTACACAGGATTATTGCCCGATTTCGGTACTATCAGGGACCGGGCGAAAACAAAATTGCGCAAAAAACTATATGGCATTGTTTCATTTGGCTGGAGCGGCTCCACAAAACATTGGCAAAGGCACGAAAGTCTCGCATTAGTTTTAGCAGGCCTTAGTACACCGTTGGTATTATCAGTACATACCATTGTGTCTTTCGACTTCGCCACATCAGTTGTTCCCGGTTGGCATACTACCATTTTCCCTCCCTACTTTGTTGCCGGGGCTATTTTTTCCGGATTTGCAATGGTACAATCGTTAATGGTGATTCTCCGGAAAGTATTTAACCTTCAGGACTATATCACTTTGGGCCATATTGAGGCGATGAATAAAGTAATCGTCTTAACAGGTTCCATTGTTGGTTGTGCTTACCTGACTGAATTGTTTATGGGCTGGTACAGCCAGAATAAGTATGAACAGTATGCATTTTTTTACACAAGGGCAAACCTCTTCAGCCCTTACGGATGGAGTTATTGGGGAATGATGACCTGTAATGTAATAAGCCCGCAAATCTTTTGGTTTCGCAAACTCAGAAGAAACCTGTATGTTACTTTCTTTATGAGCGTTGTAGTAAATATTGGCATGTGGTTCGAAAGGTTTGTGATAATTGTTACATCGTTATTTCGTGATTATCTGCCTTCAAGCTGGCCAGTTTATTACAGCCCCACAATATTTGAAATGGGATTTTATTTGGGCTCCTTCGGTTTGTTCTTTACCTGTTTCTTCCTGTTTGCAAAATATTTTCCGGTTATTGCAATTGCAGAAATAAAGCATGTTTTAAAAACAAGCGGGGAAAACTATAAAGAAAAAGTCGGGGATATTGAAAAAGAGCCGGTTGAAGAATTTGCGCATCAATATGCACATTAATCAAAAGGAAAATTTTTTTGACAATTGAATTTGATTAATAAATAAAGCTTATGACTTAAAGCTCAGCAATATGGCAAATAAAAATTTTGTTGTTGGTTGTTTTGATGATGAAGCAGTGTTGTTTCCTGCTGTGAAAAAGGTGCGTATGGCAGGGTATAAAATTCACGACGTATATACACCGTATGCCGTGCATGGGCTGGATCATGCCTTAGGTTTAAGAGAAACAAGCTTGCATACTGCCGGCTTCATTTATGGCATTACCGGCACCGCCACCGCTTTGGGCGGTATAGGCTGGATTTTATCGTGGGATTGGCCATTAAATTTCGGCGGGAAGCCTCATTTTGCTTTACCGGCATGGATACCAATCACATTTGAATTAACCGTATTATTTGCATCTATAGGGATGGTACTCACATTTTGCTATCTGTGCCAAATGGCGCCTTTTGTAAAAAAACACCAGTTTCATTCACGGGCTACTGACGATGCATTTGTCATGGTAGTTGAACCAACTCCTAAAACCAATCTTGAAGATTTGAAAGCTTTCTTAAGTGCAAACGGTGCAACTGAAATTGAAGTACAGGAAGCTGAAGCCGGCTGGTGGTTGGGAACTTATGATAAGCAACAAAAACTGGTAAGAGATAAAGGGATTGAAGTCGCATAATCCAAATGAAAAAAGTAAAATGAAAAAAATATTTATCATAGCCTTTTTAGCAGCAGTTTCCGCTTTGGTAAGTTGCAGTGATGTGAAACGTAAGCCAGGCTTGATTTATATGCCTGATATGGCTTACAGCCGGGCTTATGAAACTTATGCTGAAAGAGATTCAAATTCGTTTACTACTGACCTGAAAGAAGCCGACCAGAAGATTTTTTATAATAACATGCCCGTGCCGGGAACTGTAGCACGGGGAGAAGAAATGCCTTTCTTATTGACAAAAGATATTACGGGTGATTCAACTAACTATGTTGCATCAAAGCAAATTCTGAACCCCTTGCCTCTTCTTGACTCAATACAATCAAAGGAAGCGGAAAGGTTATACCTTATATATTGCGGCATTTGTCACGGATCAAAATTAGATGGGAACGGGCCGCTGTATAAAGATGGACAGGGACCTTTTCCTGCCGCTCCGAAAAACCTTAAAACTGATCCGCTTACTGTCAATATGCCCGATGGACAAATGTTTTATTCAGTTACTTATGGTAAAAACCTGATGGGCAGCTATGCATCGCAAATCAGCAGAAAGCAACGGTGGATGATTATACATTATATAAAAGCGCAACAGGCAATTGCCAAACAGACAGCGGCACCTGCAGGTAATGCAGCGGCAACAAAATAAGAAAAAACATTCGTCAATGATAAAAGCATTACAATGGCATCTATAAAAGAGCAATTTGAAATACCCGGCAAAATGAGGACATGGTCAATAGCTTTGATCTGTGTGGGATTGCTTGCGTTGATTATTGGATTTGCTACAAAAGGAATAAGCACCGACCAGCATCAGAAAGATATTTTTTGGGGAACCCTGATGTACAACAGCATTTATTTTCTTCTTATTTGTAACGGAAGTATGTTTTTCATTTGTGCCACAACGCTTGCAATGGGGGGATGGCAGGTCGTTTTTCGACGTGTACCCGAGGCAATTTCTACTATGGTACCCATTTTTGGGCTTATCGCTTTTGTGATATTGATGTACATTGTTTTTGGCATGGGATCCCATACACATATTTATCACTGGCTCGACAAAGATGCAGTGACAAATGATGAAATCTTAAAAGGCAAAAGCGGGTTTCTCAACCCAGGCTTTTTCCTGCTGTGGACCGTATTAGCGATTGGTCTTTGGAGTTTATTGGGCTGGAGAATGCGTAAATTGAGCAGTGAAGCAGACGATCCCGCATTAGCAAACCAGGATGCAGGGAAGAGTTTTATCTGGAGAAATACAGTTACTGCTTCCTTATTCATTGTATGGTTTGGCTTAACGGTTGCTTCAACCGTTCCATGGCTTTGGTTAATGAGCATTGACCCCCATTGGTATAGTACCATGTATAGCTGGTACACATTTGCAAGTTCTTTTGTAGCGGGTATATCTTTAGTCGCTTTATGGATTATTTATCTTAAAAACAAGGGTTACCTCGCATACACTACGGAAGAGCATCTTCATGATATCGGCAAGTTTATGTTTGCCTTTTCCATCTTCTGGACTTATCTCTGGTTTTCGCAATACATGCTTATATGGTATGCCAATATGAGTGAAGAAACAGTTTACTTTAAGCACAGGGTCGAAGGTGCTTATAAGGGCATTTTTTTCCTGAACATAATTATCAATTTTGTTTGCCCTATCTTAATTTTGATGAAACGGTCTGCAAAAAGAAATTATACGTTAATGACTTTTATGGCAGTATTGATCATTTTTGGTCACTGGATTGATTTTTACCAGATGGTGATGGGGAGTGTAAGGCCTGAGGATGCGGGTCTAAGCTGGCTGGATTTCGGCATTGCTTTCCTTTTTGTCGGACTAATGATTTTCTTTGTCGGGAAAGCGCTTGCAAAAAAGCCTTTGCTTCCTGTATATCATCCTTTCGTAAAAGAAAGTGTTATTCACTATACATAAGAAATAAATATTTGAACAGATAAATTTCCGATATATCATGTCAATGTTTTTTACCATCGCAGTGATCGTGCTTGTTTACCTGATTATTTTTCAGATAACCAAGGCCAGCGAATATGTGGCAGTATTGAAAGGGGAGGAAAAAACGCGGAAGGAACACAATAAGCTCAATGGTTTTTTCATGATTGCTTTCCTTATTGCGGGATTGATTGCTGTGTACTGGTGCAATAAATTATTGGTGGATAAAACACTAATGGTGCATGAATCAGCCAGTGTGCAGGGGGAGAAGGTTGATTCCATGCTGAAAATAACATTGATTATTACAGGCGTCGTTTTCTTTATTACCCAGATAATTTTATTCGGCTTTGCGTGGAAATACCAGGAAAATGATAAACGTAAGGCTTTTTATTATACCCATAACAATTCTCTTGAAGTAATCTGGACAGTGATTCCCGCAATTGCACTGACGGTTTTGGTTGTAGTCGGCCTGCGCAACTGGTTTTCGTTTACCGGTGAGGCGCCGGATAAAGCTATGCAGGTAGAAGTCACCGGCAAACAATTTGGCTGGATATTCCGCTACCCTGGAAGTGATGGCACGTTTGGGAAAAAATATTACCAGATGATTGATGCCGCTTCTAATTCACTTGGCCTTATCTGGACTGATACAACAATTGAAAAGCCAAACAGGCTGCCATTGAATTTGAAAGATGATGCTGCCAGCCACGATGATATTGTACTGGAACAAACGATGTATATTGTCAAAGGGAAACCTGTAAAGTTAATTATAGGT